>CALRQQ020000131.1:0-8277 GCA_943370345.1 Chitinophaga pinensis | reverse complement strand
AAAGCCTTTTGTATTGACCAAACAGGAAACCGATCTCGCGACCACCCACACCGATATCTCCGGCGGGCACATCCGTATCATTGCCAATATGGCGATAAAGCTCAGTCATAAAACTCTGGCAGAAACGCATCACTTCATTGTCGGATTTGCCTTTGGGATCAAAGTCGGAACCACCCTTGGCACCACCCATCGGTAAAGTGGTCAGTGAATTTTTAAATACCTGCTCAAAGGCCAGGAATTTCAGGATACTCAGATTGACATTGGGGTGAAAACGCAGTCCACCCTTATAGGGACCGATCGCGTTATTCATCTGCACCCGATAGCCGCGGTTTACCCGGAAATTACCATTGTCATCCACCCACGGTACACGGAAAATGATGATCCGTTCGGCTTCTGTCAAACGTTCCATGATATTCGCTTTCTTGTATTGGGGATGTTCCTCTATATAAGGGATAATGGCCTGGGCTACTTCGGATACGGCCTGCAGGAATTCGGGTTGATCAGGATTGCGTTTCTTCATCAATTGCATGAACTTATCAGCCATTGATTTTTTTGTTGTAATCATACAGCAAGGTTTTAGGTGTTTACAATCGTTTAATACTGACGGGCATACGGAGGAGTGTACCAATCAGTTTTCAAATGTAGAACGCACCCTCCCCCGCTTTAAATGAGCAAAGTCAGCTAAACAGCCGATTTGATATGAGTATAGACATACAAACGACTGTTTAACTTCAGTCGGGCGAAGTCCAGCCTGGTCTCCACCCCCTAAAGGGTTCTACTTAATCCATTCATCGTCTATCACTTATTTAAACAAATCTCTTGTTATTACCGGAGAATGATCAGGTGGCAGTACCATCCTGATTCCCTAATTTCAGCCGTATGAGTGCATCCCTTCCTTTGTCCTTACAGGCGATCATTGATGATTGTGGCTTAACGGTGCTCCGTACCGAACAGGTTCATGGCGGCGATATCAATGCGGCATTCTGCCTGCATACCAGCAATGGCAAATACTTTCTCAAAGTCAACCAGGCGGTTCTCTGCCCGGATATGTTTTTGAAAGAAACGGCCGGACTCAGTCAGCTGAAAAAGAGCAGAACAATCAGCATTCCATCAGTGATCAGCACCGGTGTGGCCGGTGAACATCAGTACCTGTTGCTGGAGTGGATTGAAAAAGGACAGCCGGATAAACGGTTCTGGGAAAATTTTGGGCATCAGCTGGCGCGTTTACATCAACAACCTCAAAGCTTTTTTGGCTGGACCACAGACAACTATATCGGCCGGCTGCATCAATCCAATAAGCAACACAGCACCTGGGATGAATTTTATACGGAATGCCGGATCATGCCCATGGTTGAAATACTGTTCAATAAACAACTCTTTACACGAACTGATATCAATGCCGCCGGTCATTTCTGTAATCAGCTGGATTCGCTCTTTCCCGTTGAACATCCTTCGCTCCTGCATGGCGATCTCTGGAGCGGCAACTACAGCGTTACGCCAGACGGTCATCCTGTCGTCTTTGACCCGGCAGTGTATTATGGCCACCGGGAAATGGACCTGGGTATGACACAACTGTTTGGCGGATTTGATCCCCGGTTCTATGAAGCCTATCATGAGCTCTATCCGCTTGAACCCGGTTGGGAGAAACGGCTAAAACTTACTGAAGCCTGGCCCCTGCTGGTGCATGCAGTACTTTTTGGAGGATTCTATATCGGCCGTGCCCGGGAAGTACTCCGCTATTTTAACGACTGGACCTGATTTTCCTGTCACCGGTCATGTACCCGGTTAACCGGTGTCATTGTTCTCCCCTCTTCTACGCAGGTACATTTCAAGTATCCGGATCCTGTCCTTGAACCGGGAGCCAGGTACCGCTATGCTTTCCCGGGAATATGTATTCCCGCCTGCTCCTGTAAGCTGACAATGTACTTTAAAACTTTGTCTATGAATCCTGATCATATCCATCCGACTCATCCGGCAGGTACAAACAGCTGGCTGGCTTATGTGCTGGCCGGGCTTTTTCTGCTGGGCATCCTCGTGATCTTCCAGATTTTCCCGGATCAATCACCCTATACGGTTGTACCAATTAAGGGAAAAGGATCCGTGATCAATTGGTCCAAATCCTATCACTTTGCTTTCTTCCCATCCGGGAAAACCGAAAAAGGGGCCTTGCTCGCCGGTAAGTATGACCTGCTGGGCTTTAATGACACCTATATGCGTTATCAGCAGCGTAAAGATGATACGTTACGGCTGTCGGATGCAGGGGATTCAATGATTTTCCTGAATGGAAAGATCCATACACTGATCATTCATAAGAACGGGAACCTGATGCCCTGGTTCAGGCAATATCAACCGGAACAACTGGATCAGCTGGAGTCACTTCTCCTGTATGATACAATACCGGAATCCTATATCCCGTACCTCAAAGCCATTGCCCGTCAGCATCCGCAGCTATCCATCAGTTTTACTGAAAATGATTCCGTAAATATTGTAAAGGATTATCTGCAAAAAGCCGGCTTTTTTCAGCCAGAGATACTCAGCATCCCGCTGACTGATGCAGATATACCGCTACTGGCCTATTGGAAACAGGTCCGGTGCCTGTTTATTATCCTTACTGATTCCATCATCCGAAATCCGCTACCTGCCCTGCCAACAATGAATGAGTGTATTGTATTCGGGGATGATACAGATTCCCTGCCCCCGGATTTCTTTATTCATAATCCGCAACTGAAAAAACTAAGTCTGTTGCTCAATAAAACGTTCTATGAAGTGCTGACCCCGCTTCAGCAACTGGATGAACTGGTTTTAAATAACAACGATAGTATCCCTTCACCCGGATCCCTGAAGCATATCCCAAAAAAATTATCCGTACTGATCTTATCCGGTCCCTTTACCGGTATTGAACGATTAGCGGAACTCAGGGACTTGCGATGGCTCGGATTACCTGATAATATCACGCAACCGGTATTTAACCAGCTTACGGGCCGGCTTACAAAACTTCAGGTACTGGAGATAGCCGGGAATGACCGGCTGACTGATCTTCATCCCTTAACGGAACTTCCTGATCTGAGAGGGCTTGTGATCATTGATACGGTCACGGATAAAAAAACAATTGGCCAGCTTAAAAAACTGCGCTATCTCTCCTTACCAGACGATAGCAAAGAAGACAGTGCCTACCTGAAAGAAATGCAAAAAGCATTGCCAGGATGTATTGTAGTGTCCAATAGTGGTGCCTGCCTCGGATCCGGCTGGCTGCTCTTATTGATACCACTATCCCTTGTATCAGGATTGTTATTCCATAAAAAAACGACGGTATAAAATGAAACTCCCTGCTAAACATATACCCCGCAATCCGATGGAGACACTCCGTGAAGTCTTCCTCGTCAGTCTGTGTATCTTATTATTTGCCTGGTTGGTCAGCTGGCCGGTACCGGTAAAATGGATCGCTTTACTGCCGCTTACTTGCGCAGGACTGATCATCGGGCCAAGACTGTTTAACCTGAAGTTGCTGCAGTCTGGTTTATTCCGGCTCAACCCGGTAAAGGTCGTATTCTGTATTACCGGTCTGCTCATGGGCATTGCCGGCGCACTTTATTACAGGGGCATGTATTCAATGCCATTACTACCGGTATGTTTCCACGGATTTGTGCTACTGGCGGTTTGTGTCGGCGTAATGGAAGAACTGGTCTTCCGGGGTTATATACAAGGACGGCTGCAATCCATTCATCCCGCTGTAGGGATTACCGGTGCCGCATTGATCCATGCCGGGTATAAAGCCTGCCTGTTTCTGGCGCCGTCAATGGCCGGCATTACACCGGTCTGGCTCTTTTTCTCCTGGTCATTCGGTGCTTTTCTGCTGATCGGATTGCTTCGTTATTACTCCAATAGTATCTGGCCGCCCATACTGGTACACGGGGTGTTTGACCTGTTGGTATACGCTGAAAATATGGAGGCGCCCATCTGGGTATGGTAATCGATCCTTACTGGTCCTTCAGGAACAATGTTTCCGATTTGGTGATCCATGAAAAACCGAATGAAGCAAGGGCAATGGATTCAAACCAGTATACCAGGCTGTATTTTTCACTGATCTCCTGTTTCAGCACGAGCAGACTGCACGCAATGGCCAGGATGCAAACGATCATAATAATGCCACAGACCAGGTAGATCTTATTCCGGTTCCTTTTTTCCGGGGTCATCTGTTTATGGGGATCGGTCTTACGGAAAAGTACCAGTGAAAAAAATATAAATACAGAAAACAAGGTGAGGGCAAAGACAAAGTGCAGGTAGTGTACCCAGCATTCCCCGCAATAAGTGGTGGGGAACAAGGCTACACCCAGGGCGGCTACACATCCCACGTCTGCAGTACGGTTATCGATCTGCTCCGGTCCTTTGTACGAAAGCAGGAAGAAACCCAGTACAAACAATACACCTACGAGTATATCGCCACCGGCCCCGTTATCGTAATAATCACTGATGGAAAATTCCAGCGCCGGTGTGCCGTTGGAGATCCATTTTCCCAATACTACCAAAAACGGCAGCAGGATACCGGTGGCGCCAATCAGAATACGCAGGGTATAATAGGAAATGATCTGGTCGTTGGGTTTACGCGGTTCCGGAGGAGTACCAGGTTGTTGATCGGGCATAGAATAAATTTTTACAGGAGGTTTATCCTATGAAAATAATACTAATATTCCCGAAAAAGAAATGCCGCAGCTTAAATGAGGGGGTGAATCTGCTTAATGATGTTTATGGTGACGGCCCAGTTCTATTTCATAATTCAGCCCGGCGAGTACAAATTCCTGGTTGAAGTGTCCCCAGGTATAGAGAAATTCGGTATGCAATCCCCATTTCCCTTTTTGCCAGACCACCCCGGCACCGGCATTGACTGACCAGAAACCGTCATTGATCGCTTCTCCCATGGGTTCGGTGGAGACTTCTTTAGAAAATGTATGGCTGAATCCGGCAATGGGGTAAAAATAAAAATGATGATGCAGGTTCAGCAGGTAATGAGCATTAAAGTCAAAATCCCAGGCGGAGAGTTCAGCCTCCTTATGTACAACCGGAAAGAAGCGGTTCATTTCCACACCGGCCGTCAGCTTTTCATTGAAATGATAGAAAGCACTCACGTTAAGTCCGTTTACTTTATGAAAGGTCTGACGGATCACAGCCAGGTCAAAACTCATTTTTTGCTGAGCAGACAAACTCAGCGTACTACACAGGCAGAGTGCGATGAAAACGCGGGAGGGGAGGAAGAACTTTTTCATGCTGCAAAGGATAAAAAGATACGGCGACGGCAGCATGACCCTGGTTTGCCTGTCCCCTGATACTTCTCAATAACCTAAAGACCAGCTCCTGCAAAGGCTTAAAAATTAATTAATAAGATGATTGGCCTCCGCATCGGTTCCCTGCCTTATTTTAAGGACAACTCAGAGTATGGATAAAAAAAATGATGGATGTGGTGGAGGCGATTAACGTTGAAAATCTGTTCTCCTGAATACCTGATCAATCAAAAAGCGATGCTTACTCGCAGATCTCCAGGTCAAAATAAAACTCACTTCCTGCTCCTCTGACACTATTCAGTTTGAGTTCGGATCCCATCAGCACCAGTAATTTCTGGCTGATGGACAACCCAAGTCCGGTACCCCCGTATTTCCGGCTGACCGAATTATCGGCCTGTGAAAATGGCTGAAATATACGTTGTTGCTGTTCATCGGAAATGCCAATTCCGGTATCAGAAATAGAAAACCGGATCATTTTTTTCGTGACATCGGTATCCGGCCTGATCACTTCTGTCTTAAGCTTCACATATCCCTTTTCAGTGAATTTAATCGCATTCCCCAGCAGGTTGATCAGGACCTGTTCCAGTTTCAGGTCATCCAGCATACAGAATACAGGTAATTGCGGATCCTGTTCGTATTGTATGTCCAGGTTTTTTGATGCTGCAGTCACCTGCATTTTCTGGCAGCAACGGTTCAGTAATGCCGGGAGATCCGTTTTTACCTGTGTCACATCCATAGTCCCTGATTCAATCTTGCTGAAATCCAAAATCTGATTGATCACTTTGAGCATGATCTCTGCGGAGTCTTTCAGGTGACCGAGGTATTGTTCCTGCACAGGGGTCACCCCGGATTGCAGCAACACATCTGTAAATCCCAACACACCATGAAGGGGGGTGCGCATTTCATGTGACATATTTGCCAGGAACTCTGACTTGTGCCGGCTTGCCTTCGTTGCTACTTCCGCAAGATGTTGTGCCCTGTCAGATACCTCCCGCAGATGGCCCGACTGTTCATTACGCAGGATCACCGAAGCGATATTATCTGCGAGCAGCTGTAATAATTGCCGTTGTGAATTTTCCCACCTGATCTTCTGTTTGACCGCATCAAACCCTATAAAACCAAAAAGTTTACCCGATGCTGTAACCGGCAGTACTAATAATGATTGTATGCCCTGTGGCTCGAGGATTGCTTTTTCCTGTACCCAGGATTCCGGAAGCAACTGCACATCAGGGATATAGACTTCCTCATTTTTCTGCAGCGTACGCATCCACTCCGGGAAAATGGCGGTCGGAAGGCCTTTAAGATTATCAATTTCAGGTTGTGTGCCCTCCGAACACCATTCGTGCGTATTACTCATTTCAGCCTGGTCCTCGTTGAATATAAAAACATAAGAGCGGTCCACCTGAACAAACGAACCGATCCTCGATAATACAGCATTCACAGACTCATCAAAATTTTCCGGCGTGGACTGAAGTAAGGTACTGGTCGCATAGATCATCTGCTCTTCGAAAGCCGCCTGAAAGCGTATACTCTCCTCTGCAATTTTTTGCTGCGTATAGTCCATTACACTCAGCAGGTAAAAGGGATAGTCACAACCAGATGAAATAAACTGCAAACTTGCAGTGAACCATCGCTCATCACCCGATTCAAATGAAGGGTATGAAAAATTGACCTTCTCTCCATTTTTAAACGTGGCATCAAAAAAGGGTTTCACCCGTTTCCAATGTGCTTCAGGCACCACTTCCATGATATTCTTCCCGATAAACTCGTCCTTTTGCAGCAACAAATCATCAGGCGTGCCGAGATATACCTCTATAAATTTATAATCCGGGCTGATCTCAAAAACAGTATTCCTGTTAAGTTTAAGAACACTATCGAGAATGGTGGTGTAACGGGATATGATCATACAAATTGGCTAAATGGAGATGGCTTAAAGGTATCCTACAAATCCGTTTGTTAATCGATTTAAGCGGTCCGCTGGACAAAAGGTGCATTAAAATAAGTATTTAAACGTAGTTCCTGACAAGAAAATGCTCCTCCGCTTTACAATGCAGCCCTGCGAATTCAGCAATGGATTATCAGTGATTGAATCCGATTGAACTGACTGTGTATTTTATATCAGGGATTGACCGCATTGCTGAAAAAGATAACCGCAGATACTGTAAAATGGCATTTTGTAGCACTATAACTACAAATGGAAAAGTAATCGTACTACGTTCATTTACTATACGTTGTATGCGTACGCACCTGAATAAGTAGTAAAGTAAGTGTAATTGTTTAGCCCCGCTAATGTTCATCACCGAATTTGACATATTTGATGTCTGAATATTTTGTTTACGGAATGTGTGCACGTAGCTTTATGGTGCAATTAAGAACAAAGGATGTGAATCCAAACCTTTGAAAAACCAAACAAGAAGTCCAGATCCAATTTTGAAAAACCGTCCCGATCCAATGTCCAATGTTGAAAAACCAAACAAGTCCAATGTCCAATGTTGAAAAACCGTACAAGTCCAATGTCCAGATCTATCCAATGAAAACCAGTTAGTCCAATGTCCGTGTCCGTTTTTTCCGGATCTATGAAAACCAAAAGTTCTGTGTCCCCTAAACTTTATGCCCCGCCTCACGGCGGGGTTTTTTTTTGCCTGCGGCAACTATGGTCCACGGACCTGCCTGACGGCAGGCAGGTCCGTGGACAACCTTCCCGCGAAGCGGGAGTATATCAGAGACCCTCCTTGAGGTTTCTGTAATTCACCAGACGGAACCGATCTTCTTTCAGCATGGCCTGGAATAGCGGAGAAATCAGTGCATTGAGTTCGGCCTGACGGTGCTTACTCATTTCTTTGGGACCAAATGGATTCAGGTCTTCCATGGCCGATAACTCTGCATCATCTATCCCCACATGGAACACGAACAGCATGGTGCCACCGGGTTGTAAAGCGCCGAGTTTGGCAACCAATGTGTCCAGTTTTGAAGCAACCGGCGCCGCATAGCCCCCTTCCAC
>CALRQQ020000130.1:0-8288 GCA_943370345.1 Chitinophaga pinensis | reverse complement strand
TTTCACCTGATCAGGATATTGAAAATCAGCGATCGCATACTGGTGCTTTTGTCCGAGGCTGGCATCGAGTGAAGCAAGGGCCTCTTGCAGACGGCTTTCATTTCTTGCAAGCAAAATGCAATTGGCACCCAGCAGGGCCAGTTCACGGGCAATGGCCAATCCGATACCTTGGGTGCTTCCGCAAACCAGCGCTGTTCTGTTTTTTAATGCAAGGTCCATTCAACGAATTTAATTAAACAAATCCGGGTAATCAGTTATCACCCCGTCGACTCCCATCGCTTTTAATTCTTCGATCTTTGCTTTATCATTGACCGTCCAGGGGATGACCTTAATTCCAAGGTCGTGGCATTTTTTTAATAAGACGGGATTGATCAGTTGATAAGCCGGACTGTAAATAGCGGGCGTAAAGCCAAGGGCTTTGATCTGCACGTCCAGGGAACGTTTGTCAAAGTCTTCGATGAGCATGGCCGTTTTGAAGGCCGGATAATGCTGATGCAGGTATTGAAGTGTGCGAAAATCGAAAGACTGAATAATGACCTGTTCTTCCAATTGCTTCTCTTTTATGACCGCCACCAGGCTGTCGACAAATTCCTTCGGTTCCGGGTGATAAATATTATCCGTAAGCGGCTGCGTCTTTGTTTCGATATTAAAGAACGGAAAAGGCCGGCGGGCCATCATCATTTGTTGTTTCACCGCTTCCATAACATCACGGAGTAAAGGTTTCACCGCTTTTACTTTTTCCTGGCGGGGAAAACGGGGATGGGGTTTCATTCCCACATCATACCGCTTTACTTCCTCATAGGTCATCTGGTAAATGTTCAGGCTGCTTTCCTCCTTTTCGCTTACGAAAGTACCATCGGGTTTTGTACTGATCTCATGATTGAAAAAAGGCTCATGCGACAGGATCAGTTGCTTATCCTTTGTCATCACCACATCCATTTCGAGGGTGGTCACGCCCATTCCAAGCGCCTGCAACATGGCGGGGATGGTATTCTCCGGCATCAGTCCACGACAACCCCGGTGCCCTTGTTTATCAAAACTTTCCTGGTTCATTCGTACCGGGTTTTCTGGAGAAACGACCGGGTTAACTGATTTTTTACTGCCCGCGCAGGCCATCAGTAAAATGAGTATTGGTATGACTTTTCGCATATCATTTATACTTTGGCCGCAATACTCTCGGCCCCCATATTCGCATTCCGCATCGCAATACTCCGGACAACATAAGAAGCAAACCCTTCAAAGGCTTTGCGGGTGATACTGTCATCGCTGACCATAATGGGAATACCCTGGTCACCGCCTTCACGGATCCCCTGTACCAGCGGGATCTGTCCAAGGAAGGGCAGATCATATTCATCTGCCAGTCGCTTGCCGCCTTCTTTACCAAAAATGTAATACTTGTTATCCGGTAATTCAGCCGGAGTGAAATAACTCATATTTTCCACCAGTCCGATGATCGGAATATTCAACTGAGCCTGACCAAACATAGCGATCCCTTTCTTGGCATCCGCGAGTGCCACATCCTGTGGAGTGGTTACGATCACGGCTCCTGTTACCGGAACGGTTTGCATCAGGGTCAGGTGAATGTCGCCCGTACCGGGAGGCATATCCACCACCAGGTAATCCAGTTCATCCCAATACACATCCGTTACAAACTGACGGATAGCACTGCTGGCCATCGGACCTCTCCACACAACGGCATTCTTTTCATCTACCAGCAAACCGATACTCATCAGTTTAATGCCATATCGCTCCAGGGGAATGATCATTCCTTTGCCTTCAATATCCATCATCATCGGACGCTCCCCTCTTACACCAAACATGATCGGTACACTGGGTCCGTAAATATCCGCATCCATCAGTCCTACTTTCGCCCCGCCCTGTGCCAGTGCCAATGCCAGGTTGGCCGATACGGTGGACTTACCCACACCACCTTTTCCACTTACAACGGCGATGATGTTTTTTACTTTCGGCAGTACCGTGCCTTCATCTACCCGTTTGGTAGTGGTATTGGCCGTGAAGTTCACCGTCACGTCCGCCTCTTTACTCACCAATATCTTTATCGCATTTATACAGGCATTTCTGATCATATCCTTCAACGGACAGGCCGGGGTGGTGAGTACCACGGTAAATGACACCTGGTTGCCGTTGATTTCAATATCTTTCACCATATTCAGGGTCACCAGGTCCTTCCCAAGGTCGGGTTCCTGTACATTACTGAGGGCTTCGAGTACTTTTTCTTTAGTCATTTTCCAAGTATTTGTTAAAAGTCACGGAGATGGGCAAAGGTAAACAGTTCCCCGGGCAATTTTTTTACGAAATCAGCAACTTGTCTTTATTTTTGACCCAGTGAAGAAAATAATACTAATTGCTGGTTTACTTTTATTTCTGTTACCCAGGAATGCCCGTGCCCAGTTCGAAACCTCCCGCGATTCTGTCGTACAGTTATTTGGAATAATCATGACCGCAGACAGCCTGGTAGGTATACCGGCCGTAAGTATCATGGTCAAAGGTCAGAACCGGGGGACGATCTCCAACAACCAGGGGGTATTTTCCATTGTGGTACTCAAAGGCGACGAAGTGGAATTCACCCACGTTTCTTATCAATCCAAAATAGTCAGGATCCCCAGAAACCTCGAAGGAAATCAATACAGTGTGGTACAACTGATGGTGGCAGATACTGTATACCTGCCGGCTACCATTTTGAAGCCAAGGCCTACGCCCGAACAATTTGCCCGTGATTTTGTCAAGAATCAGGTACCGGATGATGAATATGAGATCGCCCGGAAGAATACCAGTGCAGCCAAACGACGGATCCTCATGCGGACCACCCCCGGTGATGGTGGTGAAGCCACCCGCATACAATTGAACCGTGTTGCCACCCGTGCTACTTACCAGGGGCAAGCCCCTCCGCAGAATATTTTCAACCCCGCTGCCTGGTCAGAATTCATACAGGCCTGGAAGAGAGGCGACTTCAAGAATAAGAACTGATCTCAATTTTTCTGTTCAATTTTTTAGGTAAAAAAGCAGCACTTACTATACAAAAAGGCTGATCCTTTTTCCATTACAAGCTGCTAACAGTTGTTCGGCATGTACATCTTATCCTTAATTTTGCGCTGAAATTAAGCATACAACATCTTATTAAAGGTCAGATAAAACAGCCGTTATGATCGAGTCAGGAGCAAATGTAGCCGTCATCGGAGCCGGCACCATGGGAAACGGAATTGCGCATGTATTTGCACAAAGAGGATATAAAGTAACGCTGATCGATGTCTCGCCGGATCAGTTGGAAAAAGCGGTCGCAACTATCGGAAAAAACCTGGACCGGATGGTGGCCAAAGAGATCATTCGTAAAGAACTGAAAGAATCCGCTTTAAAAAATATCAGCACCAGTACCAGTATTGCTGAAGGAGTGAAGGACACATCACTCGTAGTGGAAGCCGCTACGGAAAACCTTGACCTCAAGCTGAAAATATTTCGTCAGATGGATGAATATGCGCCGGCAGGTTGTGTACTCTCCACGAATACTTCGTCGATCTCTATAGCAAGAATGGCCGCTGTGACCAGCCGTCCGGAATTGGTGATCGGCATGCACTTCATGAATCCCGTACCCGTGATGAAACTGGTGGAAATAATCAATCATCCCGGCACTTCAAAGGATGTTACGGAAAGTATTGTTGCCCTGAGTAAGGACCTGGGCAAAGTACCCTGCGTGGTAAATGATTTCCCGGGCTTTATTTCAAACCGCATCCTGATGCCCATGATCAATGAAGCGATCTATAGTTTGCAGGAAGGTGTGGCTGGGGTAAGTGAGATCGATACGATCATGAAACTGGGCATGGCTCATCCAATGGGGCCTCTGCAACTCGCTGATCTGATCGGTCTGGATGTTTGCCTGTCGATCATGCATGTATTACTTGAAGGATTCAATAATCCCAAATATACCCCCAGCCCCCTGCTCGTGGAAATGGTTAAAGAAGGCAAACTGGGCGCCAAAAGCGGGGAAGGATTTTATGTGCACACAGCGGGAAGCAAGGAACTCATAGTAAACGAGAAATTCAGGTAAGCGCTTTTACGTCGACCCCCCGCAGTTCCTTTAGCCGGAACAATACTTCATTTAAACGGTTTTTCGGAATACCGGCATCGATGGAACAGAATAATTGTGTTTCCTGCCGGTGAACTGTGCAGTCAAAGTGTTTGACCACCCGCATCACTTCATTCATCTGGGTATAATCAAACTGTATATGATAATCCACCTGTATCGGTTTGGACACCGTAGGTATGACCTGTAAAGCCAGTGCGGCCGCGGTCTTATAGGCATTGATCAGTCCGGGGACACCCAGCAATGTGCCGCCGAAGTATCGGACCACCACGATCAGAACATTGGTGATCTTCTTACTATCGATCTGACCGAGTATGGGTTTGCCTGCTGTTCCTGAAGGTTCTCCGTCATCGCTTACCCGGAAAGTATTACTATCGAGCCCCAGCCGGTATGCAAAGCAGTGATGCACGGCCTTTGAATGTTCCTTCTTGAGTGCTGCCAGTTTTTCTTTGAAATCGGCCACATCGGCCAGCGGATAGACATAGGCGATAAAGCGGCTGCCCCGGTCTTTGAATTCCGCCTGCCCCGCCTGCTCCACCGTATTATAGTAAAAGCTTTCTGTATTAGACTCCGTCACGCTTTTCCTTTTTGATAAAAAGATAATAGAACTGGATCATAGTGATCACCCCGTTTGGAATAATGATCGGCAGGTTCATATCCAGCAGTACACCATAGATCAGGAATGTAATGGCCCCGAACATATTGACCATACGTACTGTTCTGATATTGGAACCTATCATGAAACTGATGACCACCAGTCCGGCAGCCAGGTAGCCAACCCATTCTATCCAGTTCATACTTCATTGGTTTTAATCTGTCCTGTATTGATCCAGGTTGACAGTTCATCAGATAAAAATACTTCCCGGCTGATCAATTGCTTATCGGTCAGTACCGGTGCAGCCAGTCCCTGACCGGTGTTCATACCCGTATTGACGATCACCCTTGCTTCATCCCATATCCCGGCCTGAATAAAACTATCCAACAGACGCCGGCCACCTTCTACCAGAACACTCTGGATCCCCAGCTTATACAAGGCCTCCATGATCTGCGAAATAAGGCTTTTATTTTTTTCCAGCCGGTAATAAATCAGATTGGGACATTCCTCGTCTTTAACCGAGTTAAAAATGATGGTCTTGTGCTTCCGGTCAACTAATTTCAACGAACCGGGTAAACGCAACTCCATATCGATTACCAGGCGCACCGGCGTTGCACCTGTCCATAACCGGTTGGTCAGTTCCGGATCATCAAGAAGAGCGGTATTGGTCCCTACCAGGATCGCGGCTTCCTCACTTCTCCATTGGTGTACCCGCCGGTTAGTATATTCATTACTGATCAGGAGTCGGGGAGCTCCGCTTACTGAAGCCATATAATTATCCGCGGTCTGTGCCCATTTCAGGATCACATAAGGACGTTTTTTTTCATGAAAAGTAAAGAACCGTTTATTTAGTTCGCGGCATTCCGCCGCTAACACAGCTTCCACCACTTCAATACCCGCTGCTTTCAATTTCTCTATCCCTTTCCCATTCACTGCATCGAAGGGATCCCGGCAGCCAATGACCACTTTGGGAATACCGGCCCGGATAATCAGATCTGCACAGGGAGGCGTTTTCCCAAAATGCGCACAGGGTTCAAGGGATACGTAGAGGGTGGTGCGTGGGAAGCCAGCGGTCTGTCCACCCTTAGTTGCGCGATCAGTAGCCTCCCCGATCGCCCCCACTTCCGCATGTGCCTCGCCGTATCGCTGGTGCCAGCCTTCACCGATGATCCGGTCGTCCTGCACCAGCACCGCTCCAACCATGGGATTAGGCGCAACAAAACCGGCACCTTTAAGGGCCAATTCCATACAACGGGACATGTATTTTTCGTCAGATGTCATTTGGATTAATCCCGTAAAGATAAGCATCAGTTGTCAGTTGCTACACGAAGTCACTCTCAACTCTCAACTCTCAGCTCTCAGCTCTTAACTCGTAACTCTCCCCTATATTTGCCCATGACTCTGCAGGAAGCCGGATTTTATCTGCTCAATCAGCTCCGCAACGTATATGAAGCGGGCGAGGCTTCGGCTATTACAGACCGGGTGATGGAATCCCTCACAGGATCCGATAAGACCGAGCGGATGCTGTATAAGAACAACCCCATCAGTCCGGAAGAAGAAACCCTGCTATATTTCTATACCACAAAACTCCTGGCCCATGAACCCCTGCAATATGTGCTGCAGGAAGCCTGGTTTTTCGGATTGAAATTTTATGTAGACAGCAATGTATTGATCCCCCGCCCGGAAACAGAAGAACTGGTGGAATGGGTGATATCCAATTGCCGGTTTCCCATTGATACGCTTTCCATTCTTGATATTGGCACCGGCAGTGGCTGTATTCCCATAGCCTTAAAAAGAAGACTGCGGAAAGCCTGCGTAAGCGCCATTGATATCAGTGAAGGCGCCTTGTCTGTTGCAAGGAAAAATGCAGTAAAACTGGGAGCGGATGTGAATTTCCTGCTAGTGGATATACTTGATCCGGCGGCTTCTTCTGTACTGAAAAAAACAGATATCATCATCAGTAACCCACCTTATATCCCCGATAGCAACAAAGCATCGATGGATCCGAATGTACTGGACTTTGAGCCACACACAGCGTTGTTTGTGCCGGATCAGGATGCCCTCCTGTTCTACAAAGCGATCGTGACTTTTGCCCAAACAAAACTTAATCCCGGCGGACTGCTCTTTTTCGAGATCCATGAAGACCTCGGCCCCGATGTGATCAGTTTACTGGAATCCGAAGGATTTAATGCTACCCTGAAAAAAGATATGCAGGGAAAGGATAGAATGGTGTTGGCGGGGAGGGAAAAGGTTTAAGCGGTTTAAAAGTTAACAGCCTGCCGCTAAGTTGCTATATAAGCATCAGCCCTTTGAATGGGCTGTTGTCCGAAGCCCCGGACTACTATCTTCTAGCGGCTATCTACAAACTTTCTATAGCAGGGGCTGTTGACTCCCGACTACATACTACCGACTTATTGCTGCACCCTTGCTACCACTTTCGCCGTATCCTTTTTGGCGATCCCCATAACATGGAATACGCCGCCGTAAAAAGCACTGGTATCGGCATTGATCACCACGGTAGGAGTATCCACAAAGGCCTTTTGCTTCCTGATCTCCAGTGTAAGCAGTGAGTCGAAACTGGCCGCATCCACTTTGGTGGAGCCTATAAAATATTCCTGGTCTTTATTGATCGATACCATGATATCCTGTTTGGCCTTGGTTTCTTTGGATCCACGTGGCAACCCTACAGGCACCACATTGGGATTGGCCAGGGTAGCCACGATCAAAAAGAACATCAGCAGGATGAAGAGAATATCATTCAGCGAGTCCGTAAAGACCTCCGATTCTTGTCTATGCTTCTTTCTGAATTTCATGCGGGTAAATTAACGGGTGGGTTCTTGCAGGATGTCGAGGAAATCAGCGGAAGCGGCTTCCATTTTATTGGCGGTCTTATCGATCTGGGTATTGAGGTAACTGTAGCCCAGGTAGGCAATCAGACCGATCACCAGACCGGAAATGGACGTGATCAATTTGGTATAGATACCGCCGGAAATGATACTCACATCAAATTTATTGGAGGAAGTGATGCCGGAAAACAACTGCATCAGTCCGATCAGGGTACCCACGAATCCGAAAATGGGTGCAGCCTTGGAGATCACAGATAAGATATCCAGGTTTTTCTCCAGCTTATACATCTCCAGCTGGCCCACATTCGCCATACTTTTCTCGATCCCATCGATCGGTTTCCCGATCCGCTGTATGCCTTTATCAATGATCCGGGCAACCGGGTTATTGGTATTCTTGGCAAAACTCCGGGCAGCGGTCACATTTCCACTGATGATATTATCCCGTATGATATTCATGAAATTCGCATCGATCCTGGCCGCATTCCGGATGGCGATATACCGCTCGGCAAAAATATATACACCCAGCAGCAACATGGCTCCCAGGGGCACCATGATCCATCCTCCCATTTGCAATAACTCGAAAAAACTCAGTTGTCCGTCGTGATTTGAATCCCCGGAAAGGCTCTGGGTGGCTTTTGTCAGTGAGTCTGTAATCTGCAATAAATCGATCATATAGGTCTCTTTAGGTGGGTAAAAGTAATGTAAGACGACTAAACCGGTTTTTGTTTGTTTTCAACACCTGTCAGTA
>CALRQQ020000129.1:0-8344 GCA_943370345.1 Chitinophaga pinensis | reverse complement strand
TACACTGATCGCCTCATTTCCTGATTTACCATAGGAAACCCGGAGTTTCAGGTTATTCAGAAAGGTTAGGCGGTCCATGAATTTTTCACGACTGATATTCCACCCCAGGGCAAAGGAGGGGAACAGTCCGTACTTATCGGTATTACCCCCCATGACAGAAGATCCGTCCCGACGGGCGGTCAGGGTGAGCAGGTATTTGCCACCGTATGTATAGTTTACCCGGGCCATTTGTGATGCCAGGTTATATTTATCGCGGTAAGAACCGGCGGTTTGTGTACCACCGGCACTCAGGTTATAATAGGAAAGTTCATCATTAATGAAATTACTGGCCGAGGCACTCATGGTGAAATACTTGCGTTGCTGTCCGCTGTACAAACCGGTGAAATCAACATGATGCAATCCGAAATCCCTGGTATACGTCAGGATATTTTCGAGTACATAACTATTGGTTTCTGAGCTCGAAACATTGGCAGAACCAATGGTATTTCCGGTATTGCGTCCTTCATAATATCCATATCGGGTAGTGAAATAGGTATACCCGGTATTAAGCCGGTATTTCAATCCTTTCAATACACCACCGAATTTCACTTCGGCAAAAACGTTACCGTTCAGGTTACTGCTTTTATCTTCCCGATCGGTATAAAGTCCCAGCATCGGGTTTTTATACAACAGTTCCGGATTCATCGGGTAGATCTCATAGGCACCCGTGGCATTGCGGAGTGTTCCATAAGGACTCATAGCGGCGGCCAGGTAGAAGTTGGATCGGCCCCCACCATAGTTGTTATTATTAAAGAACAGAGAGGTGCCCATGGACAGGAAGTCGGTGACATTCACATCCAGATTGGCTCGCAGGTTGGCTCGTCCGTAAGAATAACCCTTTACGGCTCCTTTCTGTTTGAGGTAATCGCCGGAGATATAATATTTCACTTCCTTATTACCACCGGATATACTCAGGTTATGATCCTGCATGACACCCTGCTGGGTCACTTCTTCCAGCCAGTCGGTTGTTTTACCGGCATTATAATTGGCGATTTCATAAGCATTTGGCAGAACATTTCCCTGCGTAGTGGTGGGATATGTCTGTTTCCACCAATCCGCATATTTCTTTACATATTCTGCTGGACTCAGCGGGGTCATGGTCTTATGAATATTATCAAATCCCACATAGCCGTTATAACGGATCACCGGTTTACCACTGGCACCTCTTTTCGTGGTTATCAGGATCACCCCATTGGCCCCATTCACGCCATAAATGGCTGTAGCGGAAGCGTCCTTGAGGATTTCTATTGAGGCAATATCGTTGGGATTGATATCGTTGGTTACACTTCCGGTTTTGCTGAAGGGTACTCCGTCCACAACTATAAAGGGACCCGTGCCCCCGTTCAGTGAGTTTTGACCACGAACCAGTACGTTGGCTGAACTGCCAGGCACAGAAGAGAACTGTGTGATATTTACCCCTGCAACAGATCCTTCAATCGCATGCAGGATATTGGTTACCGGCAGTTTTTCCAACCGGGTTTTAGGCACAGTTGCTACTGAACCGGTCACATCTGATCTTTTTTTGGTACCATACCCGACCACTACAACTTCATTCAGCTGTTTATTAATCAGCTTCAGTTTAACCTGGAGGTCAGCAGCTGATCCGGCTTTCATTTCCTGGGTCTGGTAACCCACACTTGAAAATTCTATCACATCTGTATCGGTAACTTTCAATTTGAAAGTCCCTTGCACATCGGTAATGACCCCCGATGTTTTGCCTTTAATGGCGACAGTGGCACCCACCACCGGATCACCGGTTTCAGCATCGGTCACATGACCGGTAATTGTTCTTTCCTGGGCAAAAGTGAAAAAGGGCAGCGCTAAGGCAAGCAGCAGGACTGTCAGATTTTTTGATACAGTCCGCCGGAACCCGGAGCATGTTACCAATCCCGGAAAACAAGTCCGGAACTGTAAGCAGTTCTTTCTGGTCATATGACGGCAATTTTAGTTAGTAAATAAGAAGGACATTTTGGCAACCCTTCTTTTTAAGAGCATTCAAATATGCGCTCAGTTTTGGCCTGCGGCGGGGGAATTATTAGTACAAAAAGGGGGTAAATTCGGATTTTAGGGTTGAAAATAGGGGGTAAAACGGGATAAAATGTCGTATATAGCCCCATAGGGGCCAATTTCGCTACCTCCCAAAGAAAAAGTTTTTACTCATTTTCACGGGTCAGTTTATCATTCAGTTTAAAATTGCGACCATGTATCTTCCTGTATTTTTCAATATATACAGACGGTTTGACCCCAAAAATGCGGGTAAACTGTTCCCGGAAATATTTAATGTCCTTGATCCCGACATAAAAAGCGGTCTCATTAATATTATAATCAGAATTAATAAATAATTCAGCCGCTTTTCGCAACCGGATATAACGTATGAATGAACTGGCACTTTGCCCGGATATGGCTTTAATTTTTTTATACAACTTACTATGGCTCATGCCCATATCCTGAGCCAGGACCTGAATATTAAAATCGTCTTTGTCCAGATTCCGTTCGACCGCCGCAATACAGGATTCCAGGAAATCCTTATACTCTGCGGATATATTCAAGGTATTTTGCTGGTGAGTGATCTCATTATAGAAATATTTCTGCAGGTTCTGCTGCTTTTTAATCAGACTCTGCACCCGGGCAACCAGCATATCCTTTTCAAAGGGTTTGGTAATATAGTCGTCTGCCCCGACCTCGATCCCATTGAGTTTTGACTCCTGAGAATAACTGCCGGTGATCAGCACAAACGGGATATGACTAAGGGAGGCCGTTTCTTTCACACGCTTACAAAACTCGATACCTGACCCGTTTTCCATGACCACATCACTTATAATGATATCCGGTTGCAACTCCCCGGCCAGCTTATAGGCCTCTTCCCCGCTTCCGGCCTCATACACGATAAACCTGTGTTTAAATATCTGAACCAGATAGCTACGCATCTGCGGGTTATCATCTGCAATTAAAATGGATTGCTGTTCGCTGACCACTGATTCCAATCCATCCGTTTGTATTTTAAGGACAGGTATGGGGTCCTGACCAGCAATGATCTCATCCAGTAGTTCATACCCGGATGGGGCCGGTGCTTCATCAACAGGCAGATCCCCGAAATGCCGGTGCCCGGCTTGGAGTGCCATTATAAAACGGGTTCCGTTCCCCGCTTCAGATTCATACCAGATCTGACCCTTATGCTCCTCCACCAATTGCTTCACCAGATATAAACCGATGCCAAAGCCTGCCTTTGCTTTTGATTCCTTTTTATTGACCTGATAAAATTTCTCAAATAACCGGCTGCCCGTTTCGGATGGGATTCCCGGTCCTGAATCGGCCACTTCACACAGTACCCTGTCTCCCTCCACCCAAATCCGGAAAGTAATCCGTCCAGCAGCCGGTGTAAACTTCAGCGCATTTGATAAGAGGTTATAGAATACGATCTGCAGCTTCTCCCGGTCACCATAGACATCAGGCAACTGATCCGGGCAGGAGAACGTGTAACTGATCCCCTTAGAACGGGCTTGCTGAATAAAAAAAGAAAACGCCTCTTTACTTGTCTGCTGAAGATCCAGTTTTGATAAATGCAGTTTCCCGGTCTCACTCTCGGTTCTCCTGAATAATAATAACTGATCCACCAGGCTGAGCAACCGTCTTGCATTCCCGTATACCAGCTCTATATCACCATCGTCGGCTTTTTGTTTTCCACTCACCAGATCTTTGAGCGGATTGATAATCAGGGTGAGCGGTGTGCGGAATTCGTGTGTGATATTTGTAAAAAAGGATTGTCTTTTCTCATTGATCTCTTTCTCCTTTTCCGCATTCAGCTCCGTTATTTTCATTTTATACTTCAGTCGGGCTTGTTGGGAGCGATAGCGCAGGTATAACCAGACCAGCGAGCCGGCACTCAATATATAGATGATATAGGCCCACCAGCTGCGGTACCAGGGCGGAAGAATCACCAGCTTCAGCAGGGTTTCATTTTCATTCCATTGCCCGTTTACATTCGTACTTTTCAGGTGCAGGGTATAACTTCCTTCAGTAAGATTATTATAATTAATATTACTGATATTGCCTGAATAGTTCCAGTTCTTATCCCAACCCTCGAGATAATACCCATAGGCAATTTTCTCCGGAGAAGTATATTCAAGCGCATTAAAACTAAAATTGAATACAGCCTGGTTATATGGCACCCTCAATTCGATGATCCCCGCACTACCGGCCGAACGGATATAGTGGCTGACTGCTGAAACCGGCTGACTATTGATCAGTATATTCGTGATAAAAACAGGCGGCATATATTCCCGCGGAAGGATCTGTTCCGGATTAAAAAGACTGAATCCGTTTATACCGCCAAATACCAGTTCTCCGGTACTTAGTTGCACAGCTGCATTATAGGTAAACTGGTTACTCTGCAATCCATCCGTCTGGTAATAATTTTTAAAAGTACTTGTAGAATAATTAAACTGGGAGAGTCCGTTGAACGTACTCATCCACAATTGCCCGGCACTGTCTTCCCGGATATTCAGTACCCCATTATTACATAACCCGTCGGCATCCGAAAAACGCCGGATCACTTTGCCGGCTTTACGGTCAAATAAAAGCAGCCCCCCTCCCTCTGTACCCAGCCAGAAACGGCCGTCCCGGTCTTCATGAATAGCCCGTACCGGTTTCCCGATCTGAAACACGGTATGTTTCTTTTCCACGCGGTCAATTTTCACCAACATACTTGAATTGCCGGCCCAGAGAGTACCTTCTCGGTCTTCCAGCATGGATATCATATTAGAAAAAGAACGGCCATACGGCTCAAAGCGATTGTTAATACGGTCAAATGTAAAAAGTTGACCATCGTTGAACGTGGATGTCCAGATGGTGTGTTGCCGGTCTTCATACAACAGCGATATAAAACGGTTCTCATATCCGGTTACATCATCAATACAGGGAAGTTGCCTGAACTGGCCAGTGGATGTTGAAAACTGATTGACCCCCCCTCCAAACGTAGCCACCCATATCATTCCCTCATGATCCTCCATAATCCGGATCACTGCATTGTGGCTCAGCGAAGACAGATTACCGGGTATATGCCGGTAATTGGTAAAGCGGCCGGATGGCCGGTTCCAGACACTCAGGCCACCTCCGTCGGTACCAATCAAAAGGTCTTTATCCTTTGTTTCGCAGAAAGAATAGATCGTGCTGGCCGGTATCGTATTTGATCCGAAAGGGTCCCGCGTGATAGTTGTAAACCGCCCCATCTGTTCATCGATCACATTACATCCCCCTTTGATCGTTCCGATCCACATACGGTCTTCCCGGTCACGAAGCAATGAAAAAACAGATTCACTGGACAACTTATCCGTACCATCACCCGGTTCAATATAGTGGAAGGTCTTATTGCGGTTATAAACCGATATTCCTCCCCGGTCTGTACCAATCCAGAGATCATTGTGCTTGTCCGTACAAAGACTGATCACGTTATTATCACTTAACTGACCGGGCTGGTCAACAAAATGAGCCAGGTATCTATTCTCCTTAAACGAGTACTGATAAAGTCCCGATTCAGAGCCCACCCAAAAGGTTCCGGACTGATCACTGAACAGACAATTGGCAAAGCGGACTTCAGTGTTTACAGGGATTAGTGACTGCGACGACCGGTCCAGCCGGCATAAACCTTGCCCGTTCACAAATGCCCAGACCGTCCCTCCTTCAACTACTATATCACTGACACTATAATCCCTGATCTGTTTTCCCCCGATATTGGCAGGAATGATCCGGCATAATTTCTCTCCTTTCTTACGGACAAGTAATCCATATCCGTTTGTACCCCCGTACATATTTCCGGCCGCATCGGGTTTGATACTGTACAAAGTGAAGTTGACCGGTTGCGGTTTTGCGGAAGAGGCCCCGATATAGTACATAAGTGAAAAACGAAGCAGGTTCTGATCAAAGAGGGCTAACCCCTGACCCGTACCTACCCAAAGCTGTTGTGCATCATCTTCCTGGAGCGAATAAATATAATTGTGAGGCAGCGATGTACTGTCACCTATCTTATTCCGGAATATCCTGAATTCCTTTCCATCATACCGGTTCAGCCCATCATAAGTGGCAAACCAGATAAAACCCCGCTTATCCTGATAAATACAACGTACCGAATTATTAGAAAGCCCATTGGAGATCCCCAATCGCTTGATCAAGGCTTTTTCCTGCGCATAAGCTATGCCTCTGCCAGGAAACAGCAAGTAAAGAAAAAAAATGCACCCGAAATAAAATAACCTGACCGGTATTTTCATACTCTTTATATATCTGATGGGGACCACCTTCCCGTTTACAGCTTTCTGTTTCCGGCCTTAATTTTCCTTTAACGCCTCGTACAAAATTTCAACAGGATGCTGACTTAACCTTCCTGTACCATCTTTTACCTGGTGCCGACAGGAAGTACCGGCCGCAGCAATCAGCGTATCGGGTGCTGCCTTGCGTACGGCAGGAAACAATACCAGTTCACCTACCTGCTGAGAAACACCATAGTGCTCCTTTTCATATCCGAAGGCACCCGCCATTCCGCAACATCCGGAAGGTATGAGTGTTGCTGTATAATTAACCGGCATCTCCAGGCAGGTTCTGGTGAAATCCTGGGAAGAGAGGGATTTCTGATAACAATGACCATGGATGAGTACCTTCTTTTCAGTTGTGGTAAATAGATTCCGGTCGATCCGGCCTGCCTTAAATTCATTGGCCAGAAATTCCTCAATGGTGAAAGCCGCTTTCGATAAATCAAGGGCCGATTGTTTATTCCCTGAAGTGGCCAGATCAATATACTCATCCCGGAAACCCAGGATCGCCGAAGGCTCAATTCCGATCAACGGTGTATCCATACTGATAAGTCCGGCCAGTTGCTGTATATTCCGGTTGATGACTTCACGGGCTTCTTTTACCAACCCCTTTGATAAATAAGTCCGGCCACTATCCCCGTGTTCCGGAATATGCACTTCATACCCTAATGCTTCCAGCAAAAGGATCGCTTTCTTACCAATCGCTGCATCATTATAATTGGTGAACTCATCACAAAAAAGAAAAACACTCCGCCGGGTGAAAGACCATCCTTTATCGGGCTTTTCTGATTCGTACTTCTTCACTTCCGTCTTTCTGCGGTTGTTATACCAGCTCCTTAATGGTTGTTTGGCCACCCGGGGCATCGAACGTTCCGGATGAAATCCTACCAGCCGGTTGGCGAGCTTCCGGAATGCAGGAACTGCATAAAATGCATTGAACAGGAAAGGAACCCGGGACACCAGCTTCATTTGTTTGCTGTAGCTGGCGATCAGTCTTGCCCGGAAAGGCACCCCGTTCTTATCATAATAATGTTGCAGGAACTCCGCTTTCATTTTGGCCACATCCACTCCGGAAGGACATTCTGTTTTACATCCTTTGCAACTCAGGCAGAGATCCATGATCTCCTTGATCTCCTCGTGCTGAAATGGCTGACCATCCAGTTCATTGCTGAGAAACTGCCGTAATACATTGGCTCTTGCCCGGGTGGTATCTTTTTCCAGTCGGGTGGCCATATAACTGGGACACATCACACCACCGGTGGCCGGCATTTTCCGACAGTCACCGGAACCCGAACATTTTTCGGCCAGCCGTAATATCCCGTCATTGTCTGAAAAATCAAAGTAAGTGGAAACTGCCGGTGCGGATGGCTTCTGCTGTATCCGCAAATGCGTATCCATTGCCGGTGTACCGGTGATCTTCCCGGCATTGAAAATATGAAGCGGATCAAATATTTCTTTTACCTGCTGAAATAATGCGTAGGTCTGCTCCCCCACGATTGCAGGAATAAATTCACCCCGAAGTCGGCCGTCTCCGTGTTCGCCGGACAATGATCCTTTATATTTTTTTACCAGTTCAACCGTATCGGCCAATATCCCCCGGAATGTTTTTAATCCTACCGGCGACCTGAGATTTACGATCGGTTCCACATGGATCTCACCGGCACCAGCATGTGCATAATACGAAGCCTGTACATTATGTTTGGCCAGTACCTGTTGCAGCTCTGCAATATAATCCGGCAGGTCATCGGTACTCACGGCACAATCTTCGATCAGGTTGACGGGCTGTGCATCGCCACGCAGGTTACGCAACAAGCCTAAGCCGGCCTTCCGAACCTCCCAGGCGAAACGGGTTTGTTCATTGTAAAGCACAGGCCAGGCAAAACCCATCTGCTTTTCCTGCAAATGACGGATCAATGTATCGGCTTTTTGCCGCGCGGCCTCATCCGATTCTTCCATGAACTCCACCATCAGAATAGCTTCCGGATCGCCTTCAATAAAAAACC
>CALRQQ020000128.1:0-8400 GCA_943370345.1 Chitinophaga pinensis | reverse complement strand
GAGAAACACAAGAAGTTCAGGGGTTAAAAAAGGACGCCTTAGAGAGTGATTTTAAAGAAGCAACCTGGATAAAGGTTTACAAAAAATACGAGCATATATTTAAAGAAGCCTTTGTCGGATCACTTAATAAAGAGAGTTTCAAAAGCAGGCTATTACAAGAATTTGCAAGCAATACTTCCGCTTTAGAAACTTTCAAGAATCTGGAAGAAAAAGCCGAAACAATTTTTGGCGAAATACCACAAACAATTCCAACCATAAATCAAGTATCGTTTCATAGAACAACTGAAATAGAGGCAAACAATATTTGGAAAAAAATAATAGTTGGAAAGGCTGATGTTGATATTGCAAAACTTATTCAAAAACTAAACATTAATGACTGGGTAAATCAAGGTAGAGATTATATTCAAGACAATATTTGTCCTTTTTGTCAAGAACAAACAATAACTGAAGATTTTAAAAGGCAATTAGATAGCTTCTTTGATGAAACATACGTGAATGATATAAAGCTGCTGAAAGAGCTTAAACAAGAGTACAATGCTTTTACTCAAAATTTAGTCAATCAACTGAATACAATTGAAACTAATCAAAAGAATTTCAGCGAAACAAAACTAGACATTGACAAGTTTTCAGCATATCTCAAAACGCTAATAAGTCAAAATGCAACGAACAATGAACTGCTTAACAACAAGGCAAAAGAACCAAGTAGAAGTATAGAATTAATTTCACTGAAAGAACAGTTAGATTTATTATTCAACTTGATTACTAATTCAAATGCTGAAATTAAAAAACATAATGATATTGTTGCCAACTACACAACTGAACGCAACAAGCTTATTAAGGCAATCTGGAAGTTCATTGTTGAAGAGTACAAGTCAGAAATTATAAAATTCAATACAGCGAAAAGTGGATTAGAAAAAGGCATTACTGCTTTACAGGGACAGATAAACGCCAAACTTGCGGAATACAAAGCCCTAGACACCGAAATTAAAAATCTAAGTAAAAACGTAACAAGTATTCAGCCTGCAATTAATGAAATAAATCGCCTTTTGAAATCATACGGATTTTTGAATTTTGAAATTGTGCCAGCTGCCGAAGATGGGTTTTATCAAATTCAACGTGAAGACGGCACAATTGCAGAAACAACATTAAGTGAAGGCGAAATAACTTTTATCACATTTTTATACTACTTGCAATTAGCAAAGGGTGGGATTTCCGAAGATGTTGTGAATGAAGAAAGAGTTTTAGTGATTGACGATCCTATTTCAAGTTTGGACAGTAGTGTATTGTTTGTCGTAAGTACATTGATAAAAGAGTTAATAAAAAACGTCAAAGCTGAATTTGGTAATATAAAACAAGTAATACTACTAACTCACAACGTCTATTTTCATAAAGAAGTTTCTTTTATTGATGGCAGAACCAAGCTTTGTAACAAAACAAATTATTGGATTTTACGTAAAAACGACAAGACAACTAGTTTACAGAATTTTTTAATGGAAAATCCAATTCAATCTTCATACGAACTTTTATGGCAAGAATTAAAGGCGGAAGGGCCTAAATCAAATTTGACAGTTCAAAACATAATGCGAAGAATAATTGAAAACTATTTCAAATTACTCGGCAAATATGGAGACGATGATTTAATTCAAAAGTTCACAACCAAAGAAGAGCAAGATATTTGCAGGTCTTTAATTTCATGGATAAACGACGGCTCTCACAGCATTAATGACGACTTATACGTTGAGTTGCAGGACAAAACTATTGAAAGTTATAAGAAGGTTTTTAAAGACATTTTCGTACTTACGGACCATGAGGGACACTATAAAATGATGATGAATATTACAGACTGAATAACTTAAGAAAAGGTAATAACACAAAAGCAAAATGAAAGCAGGAAATATAAAAGGAGCATTACTTGAGTACATTGTTCGTCAATTGTTAAAGAATTGCGGTTTCACATATGTTAAAGCTGACAATTTATTTTCCTTTGAAAGAGGAGGACTTTTTTTTATCAACGGAAGAGGTGCGGCTCATGACGCAGATATAATCATGAATCCACCTATTCAAATGCCATTTGCCTACCCAACGCAGTTACTTTTTGAATGTAAAGCTTATGGGACAGTTGCTAACCTTCCTTTTGTAAGGAACGCACTTGGTTTACGTAATGACCTGAATGAATTTGAAATTGTTACAAGAGACAGCCTACTTAAAAGACAAAATAATAGAAGGGCTACATACGCAATCGATACAAGAACAAGATACTTATACCAAGTAGGTGTTGCTTCGGTAAATGAGTTTAGCAAGCCTGCAATCGAATATGCTACTAATAATAAAATTCCTTTGCTTTCATTATGTTGGTTTTTAAGTGCCAATTCAATTAGAGATTTCAATCGGATAGACCAGCGACTAATTGACGGCTTTGATGCTGCTGATATTCAAAATCTTTATACTTTTCTTAAGGATAGAAATGGAAACCTTCATTCTCAACAATACCGTAGAGCTAATGATTTCCTTGGAGATGACAATGTTATTGGAGACATAGTAACATTTGCAAATACAGTTTTGCGTTTTTCTTATGTAGGACTTTTAGAAACTGGTGACATGGTTTTCTTATTTGCTCGGACAAGAACTCAAGAAAACATACTTAATATTCAAAATAATATTGGGGCATTTTTTACTTTAAAAGCTGAGATTCATTGGTTCAGTGAAAGGTCTAACGTTTGGACATTGACTGTATACAACCCAAATAATAGGGATCAGTTTACTGACTTTGATTTTTATGTTCCCAAAAGAATATTCAGCCATTGGCAATCATTTAGTTTGGACAAGACAGTTGCACTTGATATTAAGCAGGATTTATTTTCTAAGATTTTTGTATTTAACCAAAGAAATAATCCCGAAGCACCATTTTCAATTGTCAACATAGACAGAGAATGGCTGGAACGTGCAAGACGAAGATTAGCTTACGATACTGAATAAAGGCCTGCTCCTTACATTGCATTGGCAATATGGCGGAACTATGAACATATACTCAGCTATTTTTTCTTTATTCAGCTTTAGTTTCGGCAGATGAATAAAACCTGGCAATAGAATTAAAAATGTGACTTTTATCTTTAATCAGTAGCAGCGCCGTGCAGTCGTAGTATAGTATGCTACTACATCGCAAATATTAATTCTTTAGTGACCTTAGCTAAGTAGTATTAATATTCTTTCTTCTGTCTTTCTCCGCCCCCTCTGGTTTTTAATACTTGTATCCGCATTATTGCAGTGGTGCTTTCGTTTTCAATTGAGTCGTATTTGATGTTGCCTTCTACTAATTGTAACAGGCTACGCTAATTTCTGACGCCGAAAAAGTTGATATTCTCTTCTTTGAGAACCTCGGCCATTGTTTTGCCGATCTTCATGATTTGAGTACTCAACTTGTTTATTTGCACAGCACTTCAGTGACTTCTCTGTGCCTTTTTTTGGTACATCCGTTTATTTGCCTGGATCTGTATAAAGATGATGACAAATGCGGATATAAGCTAAGTTAATTTAAAATATGTAGTATATTCAGAAACCGGATCCTGAAAACTAAATGATATGAAAAGCCAATTTCAATAATCATTTAAAGTAATCAAATGCTCAGCATCTACCGGTTTACCTCTTTCCTGATTATTGTTATTATTTTGGGGGCACTATGGGGTTTTTATAAGCCTTACACCAGCCAGTTTCCCAATTTTATCGATAAAAGCTATACGACCCATATTCACGGGGCTTTGTGGATGACCTGGCTCTGTTTATTAGTCATACAGCCTTTGCTTTTTTACAAAAGGCGGGCTGACCTTCACCGTAAGATCGGTAATGTATACTATGTCCTGGGGCCGTTATTGATCCTTTTCCTTTTTCTGGCCGGCAGGGAGTCCTACTGGAAGATCATGAACGGTCGCTCCGAGCAGGAGGCATTAAAGTTCTTGGTACTGGATTCGAGAGGGCTTTTTTCATTCATCCTGTTCTGGAGCCTGGCCATGCTCAACCGGAAACGGCCCGCTGCTCACATGCGGTATATGATCGCTACGGGCATACTGGCGATCGGTCCCGGTTTCGGCCGCGGACTGGTGTACAACTTTGGCTTCGATTTCGGAAAGGTATTCTCCATACTCGATCTGATAAACCTGTTACTGGTCAGTTGTCTGTTGGGGTACGATCTTTACAAAAAGCAGAACTATAAACCCTGGTTAGTCGTCTGGTTCGCTTTTTTAGTGGGCGGCATTCTCTGGCAGATGCGGTATAATGCAGGCTGGCAGGCATTTGCGAAATTCTTTGCTTCGGTATTTTATTGAGAGCGGTAATTTTACAACGGACTGCGGTCTCCTTCGCCCCCAGTGTAAATTAATCAGAAAATACAGTAAGGTTATACTATTTTTGATAGTATCAAATGATAGTATCGTATGCCCCCCCCCTTTACCATAACCACCCGCATACTTAAATTAATCAGCGAAGTTTCACAAAAAATTGGTGAGGTTAATGCTTCATTCCTGGTGAAGCAATCGCCGGCGCTGCGGAAAAGAAACCGGATCAGAACGATTCAGGCCTCATTAGCGGTTGAAGGGAATACGTTATCCATTGATCAGGTAACGGCCATTATTGAGAACAAAAGGGTAATTGGTCCGGCAAAAGACATCAAAGAAGTCGCTAACGCGATTGAAGTATATGAAAGCCTGAGCAGGTATAATCCATTTTCTGAGCAATCTTTTTTAGCCGCACACAAATCGCTTATGCAGGGTTTGCTGAAGATCTCCGGTAAGTACAGAAATGCAGGTGTGGGAATTGTAAAAGGGGCAACGATTGCTCACCTCCCTCCGCCAGCGGTTAATGTGCCGTTCCTGATGAAGGACTTATTTAATTATATAAAAAACAGTAAAGAACCCATGCTGCTGAGAAGTTGTGTGTTCCATTACGAAATGGAATTCATACATCCGTTTTCTGATGGGAATGGCAGAATGGGACGTCTCTGGCAGACGCTTTTGTTAATGCAGGCCTATCCTGTTTTTGAATATTTACCTTTTGAAACACTGATCAGCAAACATCAGAAAAATTATTACCAGGCGCTTTCTGCCAGTGATAAACAGGGAGAGTCAACAAAGTTTATTGAATTCATGCTTAAGATACTAAGCGATTCATTAGATGATTTGCTGAAAGAAAGACCAGGGCCATTGTCGGCTACTGACAGAATTCATCTTTTTATCTCAAGCGGAATCACCACTTTTACCCGAAAGGATTACATGAGCTATTTCAAAACAATTTCTTCAGCAACAGCAAGCCGCGATTTGCTGGTGGCTGTAAAGGAGAATCTTATTAGAAGGTCTGGCGATAAAAATAAAACTACTTACAAAGTCAAATAAATTACAGTGTACTATAATTAGCTTTCGTGAGCTTTTGCATCTTTTAATTTATGTGTACAGCGTTTTATAGTATTATAACAGCCTCAACCGGAAGCCCCCCACTTCCGGTTTTTTATACCGGCACCCTCACAATCGCCGTCGTCCCTTCATTTTCAATAGAATCATACTGCAGATTCCCTTCTACTAATTGCACGCGACTTCGCAGGTTGCTGATGCCGATGCCGTTGGCTTTCTCTTCGGTGAGACCGCGGCCATTGTCTTCCACGACCAGGAGGATATGCGTACTCATCTTGCGTAATTGCACTAATACTTCAGTGGCCTGGCTATGCTTGATGATATTGTGAACCAGCTCTTGGAATATGCGGTAAAGGGTGATCTCGATCTTTTCCGGTAAGCGTTCTTCGGGTAAGTTCGTACTGATCTCATAATGGATACCGGAAGGGCCGAGGATCTTCTGGCAACTGTCTTCGATCGCCAACTTCAATCCATACATTTTAAGGGTTTGCGGCATCAGCTCATGCGAGATGGTGCGGATGTCTAAACTCACTCTTGTTAATTCTTCGATCAACTTCGGGTCGGCCTGCTGTTGCTGCATGGCGAGTTTGATCCCTACTACCTCCTGAGCAATGCCATCGTGCAGTTCACGGCCGATGCGCATTTTCTCTTTTTCCTCACCCTCTATAAACGCATCAATGGAGATCTGCTTCTGCCGGGCTTTCTCACGGGCCATCCGTTTGTTAGTCCGGTTCTGTAACCAGAGAAAGACCAGCGCGGATAAGAGCAGTACTGCCCCCACAATAAAATAGAGCCGGTTCCTTTTTTGTTTTTCCAACTCCACCTGGTACTGCAGTAACTGATTCCTGAACTTTGACTCCGATTCGGAATAGGCCTCGTTATTGATCTTCTGGTAATCATTGGCCAATAACTGGTAGGAGGAATCGATAAAGGCATAGGCTTCTTTGAAACGGCCCGCTCCATGCAGTACATTCCCGTAGACATGCATAAGATGGGTCATGTCCTTGGAATGCATTTTTTCTGCCTGGGCTATCCGCACGGCTTCCTGTATCTGTACCAGGGCTTTATCATGCTGCCCTTCTTCACTCAGCATTTCGGCATAAAAACTCAGGGCACCAATACAGGTATTGGGATTCACCCCCCGGGAGACATTGATCACGCGGTTATAATAGTAATCGGCACTGTCATATTTTTTCTGAAAATGAAAACTGGTGGCCATCAGCCGCATGACCTGGGTGCCGTGTTTGCTGCCTAAGGAATCGCGTGACTGTAAGGCCCTGTATGCAATGGTCAGAAAGGAATCCGCAATGGGATAGTTCTTTATTTCTTTACGGACTGCATACGATTCATCGAGGTAGATGGCGCCGATATTACTGGCTAGCCTGGCCACCCGGTCCTGCTCATTTTCCCCGATGGCTAATTGCAGGGCTTCCCGCCAGTTGGCTTCGGCCTTGTGCTTGTCATCTAAATAATACTGGGCATTGCCCTTGGTATGCAGGATTCGGATGAGTAAGCGGTTGTCGGGCTGCCGGCTGAGCAGACTGATTCCTTTATTGCAATAGTAAATACAGGAGTCGTAGGCAGCCAACAAGAGCTGGCGGTTGGCTACCGTATAGTACAATTCAGGGTCATTGCTGTTGCGGGTCATCTCGGTCCGCAACTGCTGCAAGGCCTGCTGATGATCGGCGATCGTGTCATACGCCCCATAACGTTGCCCGGCTGCGAAGACGGGGAGTACTAACAACAGGATCCATCCAACACACTTCATACAAAATAATTTTTGATCGCTACGGCTACTAATTTGGACAGGGTACTGACCCCGAACTTCTGCATGATCTTCTTTTTATGGGTATCCACCGTGGCCGTACTGAGGAATAATTTCCGGGCGATCTCTTCCGTGCTGAGTCCGTCGCAGTACAGAGTCAGGATCTCCAGTTCCCGTTTGGTGAGGGCTTCTTTTAAATAGTATTCACTGTTGATGCTGACTTTTACGGTGGAAGTATTCACATAATTGACGGCATCGGAAATGTATTTTTTTTGTTGATCAATGGCCGCAATCGCCCGTCCGATCTCCAAACCATCACAACTCTTGTGCAGGTAGGCATTGGCCCCGGCTTCCATGCTGGTATCGATGTATTTTTTATCCGCCGTCATCGAGAGCATGATCACCGGCATGGTATAACCGCTGCTCCTGAGTTTGCGCAAGGTCGAGATCCCGTCCCCCTCCGGCATATAGATATCGAGGAATACGAGGGCTGGCGCCTTGGCATGACAGGCTTTCAGGACCTCTTCTCCATTGGTGAAAATGCGGAACTCGGTATAGCCGAGCTGTTGCAGCAGACTGCTGATCCCCTGTGCCACCATAATATGGTCATCCGCAATAAAGACCAGGTCTGTTTTAATTTCCATGCTGACTGAAATTAGGCATTTAAAGCAAGGTACAGGTATTTACAGGCCCGAAAAATACACTGATCAGTGTATAGGAAAGAAAGGGCCATAAGGGCAGATTTGACCTTTCTTGTTGACCGGCTATGGCGAATACCCCCGATGAATAAACGGGGGTGAATAGACGGTTAATCAGCAGTCACCATTAACCATTTTATACCTGTAACATGAAAAGAGTATTCTTCTTCCTGCTCCTTACTGCGGCTATCCAGGCCGATGCCCAATTTAATCCCTTTAAGAAAAAAGACAAACAGACTGCCGCCGCCGATACCACCGGTACACCGGCTACCGAAGAAAAAGAAGAGAAGAAAAAAGGAGGCGGTCTCTTCCAGAAAGTGATGGGCAAGATCTCCAAAGTCGCGGGTAATACAGTCATGAGCGGCAGCGGCATGACGGCCGTGGGCGACCTGGCCGAAGCCGATGTGATCGTGTCGATGGGCACGAATATTTATTCAAAAGACCTCGGACTGATGTTCACCGATTTCTTAGGGAAGGACTGGGTGGACCATGGCGATTTTACCATGTTGCAGATCGCTTCCAAAGATGCTTTCCAGTTTTA
>CALRQQ020000127.1:0-8484 GCA_943370345.1 Chitinophaga pinensis | reverse complement strand
CCAAAAGGAAGAAGAATCATTTTCATGGCAAACATTGTTTTTTGTGAGTGGTGCTTCGGGTTTTGGATTTGATCTCATTATCTGGCTGTTGGACGGATATCATACCCCGGTAATGTTATGGCTGGGTATTGTCGGATTTGCTTTGGGTGTTTGCAGTCTCATTCTTCAGTTTGTGTTCCGCTCGGCTGCTAACAAAGATGAATCCTGAGATTCAAACCCTATTTTAGCACAGACCGCAGTAATACAATTTTCCCATCCATTGTAGTGGCGAGCAGATTATTTGTATCAACCACTTGTACCGTATTCACCATAGAATTATCAATCTTATACTTCCAGCTGACCTCTCTGTTCCGTGGATCTATTGCATATACCACTCCGCTTCGGGTACCAAAAAACACGAACTCTCCATCCGCAATCAGCATTGAAGGTGCATGTTCGTAACCAAACCCGGCATGCATTTTCCAGGCAGCTGACTGCTTTTCACGGCTGACGGTATAGGCAACCACGGTATCCTGCATACTTTTCCCATAGATCCATTTACCATCCGCTGAAAGGCCAATAGATTCACGAACACCCCCGTCGTTATTCCGCCATAATGTAATTCCCCTTTCAAGATCAATGGCCGTGATATACCGGTCTGGTGCCATAATATAGACAACGCCATCGGCTTCCACAGGAATACAGGAAGCGGGAGAGTAATTCCGGACGGAAGAGCCGTTATTCCATTTCCAGTGCAACTGGCCGGTGGCGCTTGATAAGGCATACAGATGTCTGTCCCAGGCCCCGAATATCAGTCTTCCTTTCACCAAAAGAGGTTTGCTCACGACCGGTCCGGCTAATCCATCAAAATCCCAGATCAACCGCCCATCGGAAAGATGTAATGCGCGGTAATGATGATCACTCCCGCCGATAAATACGGTATCCCCGTTTATTAACGGGGCACCCAGAACAGCCGCCATGGTTTTGCAGGTCCATTGTAAGCGGCCCGATTCTGTATCCAGGCAATAGATGCTGCTGTCTGCGGAACCTACCACCACACGATTCTTACCGGCAGCAGGAGATGAAAAAACAGCTCCCCTTGCCCGGAACGTCCATAGCTTCTTTCCGGTCTTGTAAGCATACGCGTTGATCTTGCCCAATTGATTTCCCACGATGACCTTACCATTTGCCAATACCGGAGTTGAAATGATATTTGCTTCATCGGTCACGATCCAGCGCGGCCGCACACCCGGTGTGCGCTGTGAGGCTGAAAAATCAGGTCGCTTAAATATTTTGCCCGATATAAATTGAGCTTGACCTGCTGCAACAGTCGTCCAGTGTCTTTCTGTTCCACTCAGGGGTTTCCGTTCGGTAAAAAGGATAGAATCCTTACGCCAGTCCACCAGGTTATACCCGCCCTCTGCCGCTTTTGCCCGCAGGTTAGAACGACCCATCACCCCGGGAATATCTTCAAAGTTCATCGCCTTATTGGCATGTCCATGTCCGCACAGGATCACCTGTGTATTATAATGACGTAACCGGTCTGTGATCTCATACCAGTTGTCGAGCCCCTCATCAATGGGATAGTGATTCAGGAAGACCAATGGCTGGCCAGGTTGCAACTTTTTCAGTTCCTGATCCAGCCAGTTCACCGCGTCGCGGGGCACATGACCGTCGCTCATCCGTACATAGGGGCCCGAGGCACAACCCAGGAAACGGATGCCATTATACTCAAAGCTGAATTTGTCGGCACCAAATACGGTCTTGAACATATCCCCGCCGCTTTCACTCCAGCCGGTATCATGATTCCCGGGAATGATATACCATTTCACCCTGAGTGAATCCAGGATCTGGCGGGCCAGTTTCAGTTCTTCATTGGTACCCATTTCTGTGATATCGCCGGTTAGTACGACAAAAGCAATATCCTGCCGCGCATTGATATCCCGGATGCTGCGGCGCAGGTCTTCTTCTGCAGATCCGTTGGGCGAACCAATATGTGTGTCAGAAATAAAGGCAAACCGGAAGGCGGCATTTTGGGCGCTGCAGGTTAGAGCCAGTAAAGTCAGACAAATGGCCAGCATTTTTTTCATCCGACAATTTACCCATTTCCTTTTTCAGGAGCGGGCTAAAATGTATTTTCAATATTTTTTGAAATTTCGGAAACAGGGTGTAGTTTTGTTCCATGAAACTTACGGAAGCCAAACAACAATTCATCAGCAACTGGGGGGCCTTCGGTACCCATTGGGGCATCAACCGTACTATGGCACAGATCCATGCCCTGTTGCTGATAAGTCCGGATCCGCTCACGCAGGATGACATCATGGAAGAGCTCAATATCAGCCGGGGCAATACCAATATGAATATCCGGGAACTGATCAATTGGGGGTTGGTGGACCGCGTACTGATCTCCGGCGAACGGAAGGAGTTCTTTTCTGCAGAGAAGGATATCTGGAAAGTGGTGAAGCAGATCGTGAAGGAACGGAAGAAAAGAGAACTGGAACCGATGCTGCAGTTATTGGACAAGCTCGAAGCGGTAGAGGGTGATAAAAAAGATAAAGAAGTAAAAACATTTGTAGATACGATCAGTGGCATCAAAAAACTGGGCAAACAGGCTGACAAAACCCTCGACACGATGATCCGGGCGGAAGAAAGCTGGTTTGTCGGCGCCCTGATGAAAGTGTTCAAGTAGTATATGTTTTGTTTTGTGAAGCCGGTTCGTCCGGCTTTACTTTTACCTTATTCTTTCATTTTTTTCTGAAAAAATAATTACCTGGTATGAAATTCTATAAACTCGCCGACTTGCTGATACAGGTGGCCCTCGCACTGACCAGTCTGCTGTTATTATTGCTGGACGACTGGAGCGGGAAGGCGTTCCTCTTGTTCTATTTTATACTGGGGGGCTGGCAACTCCTTAGTTTTACCCTGCACCAGTTTGCCAGTGGCCAAAGCTGGTATCATCAGAAGCATCGACTTATTTACGGGAAAACAATAGCCTGGACGATCACCGGATTGATCGGGGCGCTGCTCTTAAGTTATTTACAGGTACCACTCCTGCTTTACTATATGTGGCTGGTGCTGCTGATCACTCCCCTATATGCAATTGGCTACCTGATCATCAGTTATCGTGAGCTACAGACCATACAACGGAAAGAACTGATCCATTTAAAAAACTGATATTTTAACCGGGCATTGTCTCAACGGAAATAACCGGTTTACGTTTCAAGTTGTAGTTTTATCATATGATTTCAAAGAAAACACTGGTACTCGGTGCCTCTGACAATCCTTCCCGGTACAGTTACCTGGCGGTACAACGTTTACGCAATCACGGGCACCCGGTGGTGGCCATTGGACGTAAGGCAACAGTAGTGGCAGATGTAACGGTGGAGACGGATAAAAAGTCAATGACCGATATCGATACAGTAACACTTTACCTCAACCCGCAGCATCAGCGGGAATATTATGATTACATCTTATCGCTGTCTCCGCGCCGGATCATCTTTAATCCGGGTACGGAAAACGATGAATTAGCACAGTTGGCTGCGGAAAAAAACATTGAAACAACCGAAGCCTGTACCCTCGTGATGTTAAGTACAAACCAGTATTGAATCGTAGATAAACAGGTTTTCATTCGAAAAACTACGAACCCGCTCAGGTACTACCCCTCTATTTTACGTAAATCAGTAGGCTGGTTTTTGGAACTGAATAAAAGTTTCACAAACCTTTACATACCGTACTCCACTGAAAGCTGCAATCACCAACCATGATTGCTGAACAATATCCTATTGACTCTTAAAAGAAGATCAGATGAAAAACATTCGTGCCACTATGCTTTGCGTAGTTTTCGCGGTAACCACCTTTGTTTCCCGCGGTCAGGAACAAAAAATTCCGTTGAACGAGCCGGACAATAACAGACCCCGTCTGTTCACCAGTCTGCCTGACAAGATCCCCGTTACGATCAGCAATATGGATAACCTCCTCAGTGCACCTGTAGGCCGCAACAACCAGTTCCGTCTCTCAGAAGACAACAGCCTGCAGTTTGCCGGAGAAGTAGTGTCCACAGCCAGCAAGTATAATAATACGATCCAGAGTGTGGTGATCCGTTCGGACATCTTCAATGGTGCCCGCCTGACCCTTTCCAGGATCACCAATCCGGATGGGACCATCCGTTATACAGGACGTATCATCAGTTTCAAACACGGAGACCTGTATGAACTGGAAAATCAGGATGGCCAGCTGGTGCTGGTGAAAAAGAACTATTATGAATTAGTCAACGAATAAACCTTAGCCTTTTGATGTAACTGACCCGTTTTTAGTCCGTACCCTTTGTATCCTATCCAATCCTAAATCCGCCTTGTTATGAAAAACTATTTTTTATCCGTTCTGGCCCTGTTACTAGGTGCCGGTGCTGCCCGCGCCCAGGTTCCGGCGTTAAGCAGTTATCCTTCCGCTACTGCGGTGATGTTCCTTGATTTTGACGGTCATACTGTAAATGGAACGAGCTGGAATACCACCGGACCGATCGTATGTGCCGCTTCCGGACTTGACAATACGCAGATCACCACGGTATTTAACCGCGTGGCTGAAGACTACCGTCCTTTCAACCTGAACGTGACCACCGATTCCACCAAATACCTGGCCGCTCCTGTTAATAAGCGTATGCGGGTGATCCTGACCCCCACCTATCAATGGTATGGCAATGCCGGTGGGGTGGCTTTTGTGAACTCCTTTATCTGGGGTGATGACACGCCCTGTTTTGTATTTACCAGCCTGCTGAGCTATAATGTTAAGAATATTGCCGAAGCTGCAGCCCATGAATCAGGGCATACCCTCGGTTTATTCCACCAGGCCAGCTATAACAGCAGTTGTGTGAAAACCACGGATTATAACGCCGGAACCGGTACTGGTGAAATCGGTTGGGCGCCGATCATGGGAGTTGGCTATTATAAGAACTTTACCCTTTGGAATAACGGCCCCAATTCTTTTGGTTGTACCAATTACCAGAGTGATCTGAGTGTGATCACCAGCAATAATGGATTCACTTACCGCACCGACGATTATACCGGCACCTTTGCCAGTGCCTCCACCGTGAGCCTGAGTAACAACCAATTCAGTATAAACGGGGTGATCGAGCAGAGTACTGACCAGGACCTGATCCGTTTTACCATACCGTTGAACGGCCGCTTCCAGCTCAGTGCCATTCCTTATAATGTAGGTACAGGTAATGCCGGCTCAGACCTTGATATGCAGGTAACCTTGTATAATAACAGTCAGACACAGATCAATGTATATAACCCGGGAGCCCTGCTCAGTTCGGTGATTGATACCATGCTGAATGCCGGTAACTATTACCTGAAAATAGAAGGAAAAGGAAATGTATATGCCCCGAATTATGCCAGTCTGGGCTCTTATGCACTTCAGGCCAGTTATACAGAAGGTATTCCGCTGCCGCTCCGTCAGCTCACCCTCCAGGGACAACTGAATGGAGACCGCCACCAGTTCAGCTGGATCGTGGATGCTGATGAAGCCATTGTCAGCCAGGTACTGGAAGTGTCTACGGATGGCCGGAATTTTGCACCAGTCAGCCAGTCCACAACTACCGACCGCAGTTTCAACTATAAACCATTTGCCAATGGCAGCCTGCAATACCGGCTGAACGTGGTATTTGACAATGAGCGTCAGTATTACTCCAATGTGGTAAGGTTGTCCAACTCCGCCAGCACCCCCAAACCCCGGGTCATTAATAACCTGACCGAATCAAATACGATCAGTGTTAACAGTCCCGGCAACTATGAGTATATGGTATACGATTTCAACGGCAAAACACTGGCCCGTGGCATACTGGTGGCCGGTATCAATACGATCACCGCAAATGGTATGACAGGTGGTATGTATATGGTCCGGTTCAGTAAAGACGGCCAGCAATGGACCGAAAAGATCGTTCGTCAATAACCGCTTTTTTGTTCTGACACTCCGGAACAGGCAAGCCTGAACGAAGTGGTAACAGAACGATAATCCGTGCCCCTATTGTAATTCAGAGGTTTTCCTTTAACTTAGGAAAACCTCTTTTTATATGCGCTGGAGAAAATTTAATGGCGACCCCATTGAACTGCCGATCACTGATGCTGTAGAATCGGCGATCAGGCGGGAAACGGAAAAAGGCTACCGGCTGAAAGTCTGCATCGGTACCGATTCTCAGGTAAAAGGTAAGGAAACAGAGTTTGCGACTGTGATCGTTTTTCTGCGTGAAGGACAAGGCGGATTCATGTTCATTCACAATGAGAAGACGCAACAACCTTTTACGATCAAGGAACGGATGCTCACAGAAGTGGCCCGGAGTATTGAGATCGCTTATGAACTCTGTCACCTGTTCACAAAGTATGATGTGGATATGGAGGTACATGCTGACATCAACACCAATCCTCAGTTCAAGAGTAATGATGCCCTGAAGGAAGCGATGGGCTATATCCTTGGAATGGGGTTTGCTTTCAAAGCCAAACCAGAGGCTTTTGCCAGCAGCAGTTGTGCCAATAAAGTAGTGAACTAAAGCAGCCGCCTTTCTATCATTGCAACGGGTTTACCCGTTGATGATATTCCTACCCCTGAATAATTTCAGAGGGCTGCATGATTCTCCCGTATTTTACTTTTTGATTAATCGGCTATTGTTGGTTCAGTCCGCACAGGTCCCGCGATCGGGGTTTTATGTTGCGTAGCCGGACTATCCTTTGTCCCTGCATTGAGGTTCCATCTGCCGGTATAGGCCCGCTCCATCACCCTTGATTGTTCCTGAGCCACTGAAAATACCAGCAGGGCCAGGAAAAAAAGGACGACCATAATATTTCTTTCAGATCGGTTTACGTTCATGATTACATGCAGGATGGCTGCAAATTACAATAATAATTCCGGTAAAGTCAACGGAGCTCAGAGTCGTTTAAAACTCTGATTCAACTGATAAATGTAATCCAGTATCTCCTTCCGTCCTAACCGGGTCGTAGCCGAGGTGAGGTAATGGGGCGGTGGTTCTTCCCAGTTTTCGGCCAGTGCCTGCAAAAACTCCTTACAATGCCTGAGGGTAGCACCGGGTTTGTTCTTATCCGTTTTTGTGAAAACCAATACAAAAGGAATCTGCCACTCACCAAGTTGGTTTACAAACTCAAGATCAATTGCTTGTGGTGAATGCCGGCTGTCGATCAGGACAAACAGGCATACCAGATTTTCCCTTTTCCGGATATAGGATTCGATCATATTCTCCCAGTTGTTCCGGGCTTTCTGAGATACTTTGGCATAGCCATATCCTGGCAGGTCCACAATATTCCACTTCTTTTTATCGGATGATACGATTTCAAAATGGTTGATCAGCTGCGTCTTCCCGGGTGTTGCCGAGGTTTTGGCCAGCCGGACCTGGTTGGTCAGCATATTGATCAGTGAAGACTTACCTACATTACTTCGTCCGATAAACGCATATTCCGGTTTCTCAGCCGGGGGACATTGTTTGTAGGTAGCACTGCTAATGATGTACTTGGCGGAAGTGATCTCCATGCGTCAAAGGTAGAGGTTTAGAACGGTTGGGGCTTTAGCCGTTTAGCGGTTTAGCCGGAGTTGTTATAAGAAAACCCTAAACATCTAAACGAGTAAACTTCTAAACTCTCTACCTTTGCACCCCATGTCAACACCCCTCCCCCACGATACGATTATTCCTTTTAAAGACTCGGAAAAGTCAAAAAAAGAGCAGGTAGCCGATATGTTCAACCGGATAGCCGGACGGTATGACCTGATGAACCGTTTTTTATCGGCCCGGATCGATATCAGCTGGCGGAAAAAGGCCATTCTCCGGTTTAAAAAAGATGACCCGCAGCATATCCTGGATGTGGCAACCGGTACAGCCGACATGGCGCTTATGGCTTATTCCCTTCTGCATCCCCGGCAGATCACCGGAATTGACATTTCGGAAGGCATGTTGGAAATTGGGCGAAAAAAGATTGAAAAAGAAGGACTTGGAGAAAAAATCCAGTTACACACCGGAGATGCCGAAACAATAAAATTTGCCGATAATACGTTTGATGCCGTGATGGTGGCATTTGGAGTGCGGAACTTTGAAAACCTCGAGAAGGGTCTTTCTGAAATAAAACGGGTACTGAAACCCGGGGGACAGTTGATCGTACTTGAATTTTCAAAACCCCGCCGTAAAGTGGTAAAAGGATTCTATCGCCTGTATATGGGAATTATCGCTCCCCAGGTAGCACGCTGGTTCAGGCAGAATAAAGAGGCCTATGAGTATCTCAATGAATCAGCCAATGCTTTTCCGGATCGCCATTTATTTACTGACATTTTAAAAAAAGTGGGGTACTCCGAAACAGAGTTTCAGCCGCTGACCTTAGGTATATGTTGCATTTACTCCGGAAGAAAAGTTTAATCAGGTTTTTCATTGTACCCGTACTGCTGAACGGTTTATTACTGCTTTCCCCTGGTGTTCAGGCACAATTTGGAAAAGTGGAAATGAACATGTTT
>CALRQQ020000126.1:0-8497 GCA_943370345.1 Chitinophaga pinensis | reverse complement strand
TGAGCCCCTTCAGTTTTTTCAATCTCTTTTCGTCCAATCCGCCCATCGTGGTCTTCTCGCCTTCCCGTAAAGTGCGTGACAATACCGTAAAACACACCCTGGAAAATGTACAGGAGATATCTGAAGTGGTGATTAGTATCGTGACCTATGATATGGTACAACAGGTATCCCTTTCCAGTTGCGAATTTCCCAAAGGCGTGAATGAATTTGCCAAGGCCGGCTTTACAGAACTGCCTGCCACCCTTGTAAAACCGCCGATGGTGAAAGAGAGCCTCGTGAATATGGAGTGTAAAGTGACCGAAGTAAAACCGCTGGGTACCGAGGGCGGTGCCGGCAACCTCGTGATCTGTGAAGTGCTGCGGATGCATATTGACGATTCCTTACTGGATGAAAATAAAAAGATAGACCAGCGGAAGATCAGGCATGTGGCGCGGTTAGGTGGTGACTGGTATTGTGTGGTGAATGAGCAGAACCTCTTTCAGGTGGAAAAACCCAATACACAACTGGGCATCGGCGTGGATGCCTTACCGGAAAACATCCGCTATAGTACTTTGCTATCCGGGAATGAACTCGGACAACTCGGGAATGTACATGCATTACCCGTTATCGATCCGGCTTTTGACGATGATCACCTGAAACAGATCATTCAGTATTACAGCCTGAATCCGGATGAAATGGAAAAAGAACTGCATACTTATGCGAAAAAATTACTGGCAGCCGGGAAAGTACAGGAAGCCTGGCAGATCCTGCTGGCTGGTTAAGCCATTGCATTTGCTGTTATAGTTTGCTATCTTTAATACAGCCGTTTCGCCCATGCTGAAAACCATATCATACCTGATTGCTTTCCTGTTTCCCCTGCTTTTCATGGCCGCCTGTGTGCCCAAACAGGGAGTGACCAATGCCCGCAAAGACCTCGGCGAGGTCAATCAGCAGTTGAAACAACACGATGCCGCACTTACTGCACTGGAAAAAGACCGGAAAAAAAAGGAGCAGCTCAATGAGATCGATGATACGTCCAGCAGCCGGATCAGGAAATTCATTGACAAGACCCATCGGCAACTGGATACACTGGTACGAAACAATACCGTACTTATTGGCGAGACCGCCCTGGAAAAAGAAGACTGGGACCGACTGCGTAAAGCACTTTCTTTCTCCCGTAAAACAGCAAAACTGATCGGTGAAAAGATTGAATTCCTGAATGAGCTGATCGACCAGAACCTTGTTTTACGGATCGATCAGGATGTGGTTTTTGGTCCGGGTAAATATGAAGTGGAGCCGGCAGTTGCTGACGCCATCGGACGGATCTTTGAACCGGCCGCCAAGGAAATTGATTATCTCGTAAAGAAATACCCCGACTTCCCCTTGTCGCTGGTGATCACCGCCAAGGGCTATTCCGATGCCACACAGATCGCGGAAGGCTCAGCACTCTATAAAGAATTAAAAGAGAGGGTAAAACTGCAGACCAGTATTCCCGGTAACCGTGAACTCAACAAAGAATTGTCGGTAGCCCGTGCGGAAGCCGTGATCGGTTTGTTCAAAAACTATACAGTCAACCGCAGCAAGACCGGCGGCAATATCCGCAACATTCTCTACCTGCATGAAGGCAAGGGAGAGGCATTGCCGGATCCGAAGATCAGCAATTACCAGGTCAACGATCCGCGAAGACGCGTGGTGCTTTTATTCTGGAGTATATTCCCCGATTGATTACTGACCAAAAACTTTTTTCAGCAGGTCTGAGGTACGGGCCATCGGATTGGAACGGATATTCGCTTCTTCCTGGGCCACCTGATCAAACAAAGCATCAACGGCTTTACCCACTACATAGGAAGTCAGATCCGGGTTTGCCTTTTTAAAGGTGGTCGGAAGTTTGTTATACGTTGTTACGATATCCCCGTAATATTTTGTGGCATCCGTTTTTTCCAAAGAAGATTTTACAGAAGGCGTAAAAGCTTCGATCAGTTTCTGCTGTGTCTTCTGTTTGAAATAACTGGTGGCCGCGTCTTTGGGACCTTTGAGGATATTCAGGGCATCCGTCAGGGTCATTCCCTTGATCGCTTCGAGGAAAATGGGTTTGGCAAAACCAACGGCATCTTCTGCTCCGCGGTTGATGGCGAGTACGGCTTTATCCACCTGAGCGCCCATCCCCATATTCCGCAGGGTGCTTTCCACTTTTTTGGCATCCGGCGGAAGCAGTACTTTATATAACTGGCTGCCGAAAAAACCATCCGTTTTATTGAGGTTGAGTACGGCATTCACCACCCCTTTGCTGAGGGCTTCCTTGATACCTTCACCGGCTTCGTTTTCCGTAATTCCGGAAGCTCCCCCGGTGGCTTTCTTTAATACTTTAGGGATATTGATCTGTGCATCGGCCTGCTGAACAGAAAGAAAAATGCTGAAAGCCGCGAGTATAATTTTTGTTTTCATGTGTCTGAATTGATGGTAAAAATAACTGCTGTATTTCTTTACAAAAAGGATGCCCCGTATTTTGACGAATATTTAAGGGATTCGTTGCTTGTGGACTATTTTATAGCTCCGCCAAATACTTTCCGGAGCAGGTCGGTGGTCCTGGCTGCCAGGTTTTGCCGTATATTCAGTTCTTCTTTGGCCACCAGGTCAAATAAAGCTTCTGTGGCCCGGTTGGTAACAAAGGCATTCAGGTCGGGGTTCAGCTTCTTGAGGGTGGTTGGAAAATTATTATAGGTATTTACAATATCTCCATAATACTTCGTGGCTTCCAGTTTATCAAGTGAAGCTTTGATCACGGGCTGAAAAGCCGCCACCAGTTTTTCTGTGGTCTTTACCCGGAAGAAATGGGTAGCACTGGTATCCCCGTTTTTAACCAGTCCGATGGCATCACTGATACTGATATTCCTGATCGCGTCCACAAAAATAGGCTTGGCCTGTCCGGCCGCGTCTTCGGCTGCCCTATTGATCTGGAGGATGGCTTTGTCCACCATTTTATTCATACCCAGATCTCGCAGGGTGTTTTCAATCTTTTTTGCATCGGGGGGAAGCAGGATCTTGTAAAAGGCATCTTTGAAAAAACCATCTTCTTTATTGAGTTGGAGCACGGCTTTGGCGAGTCCCTGTCCGAGGGCTTCTTTGATTCCTTCCCCGGCTTCAGCTTCAGTAACGGCGGTACCAGTTGGGATCCTGGAGATCAGGTCACAACTGTTCAGGGCAATGGAAACCAGGAGAAGGAAGGTGATTTTTTTCATGGAAAATGGTTTTAAGTGATTCGTAATCTGTGTATAAGAAGATCAGACAAAGCTAAAATTATTCCCGGGAACGCCTCATTATCATTCAAAAAACAGGCCGGGAAAGCGGGCATTTCCGGAGTTTCGGGGCGTATTCAGGTCCCTAAACCCCGAAAAAGCCCGAATGGGGTCTATATTTGAGCCCCGGCAGACTGATCGATTAAGTTTTTAAGGCTGATGCATAAAGATTTAAGAAACTAAAATATCTTTGCGCCGGAGCAGGCAAAAGGGTAAATTCATACCTTAGGGCTCTGACTGCTGAACACATATGGATGGGGAGCAACCCGGAAAATCCCCCTGGAAAAGAGTACGGCGCCGAAACCGAAAAGCGAGACGAGTAGGTGAACCAAACAAAACTGTTATGAAAAAAGTGTTATTCTTTTTGGCCGCATTTGTTTTCTGCCTGCAAATCAACGGCTTCTCTCAAAAATCAAAAGTCGGTTTCTATACAGGATATACCAACGCCAACATGTACGGTAAAATCGGTGGTGAAAGGGTAAAAGATGATCCCTTGCCCGGAATCACTTTCGGTTTAGTACTGGATGCGCCGATCAAAAAAAGCCATATCAGTTTTTCTCCCACATTAAGCTATGTACAGAAAGGCCGTGTGACCTTCAATGAAAATACCCGCGCCAGCAACCTCAAAGAATGGATTGCGCTTCGTTATGCACAGTTGAATGCCAACTTCGTATACAATACGAATGGTGCGAAAGGCAACTGGTTTATCGGGGGTGGTCCTTCCATCTCTTTTGACCTGCCTTCTAAAAAAGTATCCAAGACCGATGATCTGAAAACAGAAACTAATCTGAATTTCGGCCAGGAAGCCAACTCTGATGTAAGAGGTATTGACTATGGCGCCAACCTGGTAACCGGCTATCGCCTGAAAGGTGGTTTCTTTTTCTCCTTCAATTATACAGTCGGTATCCGCAACCTGGTACCGGTTCAGGATGGCAACGATAACAATATCCGGAACCACTTCTGGGGTATCAATCTCGGTTTCCTGATCGACAATAAATAAGAAATTTCCAACTGCTTTCAAATGCCTTCCTGTCCGGAAGGCATTTGTCTTTGTACCCTCCCCCCGATGACCTACCTTTGCGGCTTCAAATTATCTATCAGCGTACATGAATACACCTCATCTTTCCGAACAGGAACAATTGCGCCGGGAGAAACTGGCCGAACTGATCATGATGGGTATCGAACCCTATCCGGCTCCTTTATTCCCCGTGAACACCAATTCTGCGGCAATTAAAGCAGGGTTCACGGCCGAAAAAAAGGATGACCCTGTTTATCAGGATGTTTGCCTCGCCGGCCGTGTGATGAGTGTGCGGGATATGGGCAAGGCCAACTTTGCGGTGATCCAGGATGGCCATGGCCGAATTCAGTTGTACCTGAAGCGCGATGATATTTGTCCCGGTGAAGACAAATCACTCTATGATATCGTCTGGAAAAAACTGACCGATATCGGTGATATCATCGGCATCCGCGGCTATGTGTTCATCACCAAGACCGGTGAGACCTCCGTGCATGTGAAAGAGCTGACCATGCTGAGCAAGTCACTCCGGCCTTTACCGATCGTAAAAGAAGCCGAAGGACAAACCTTTGATGCTGTTACGGATCCTGAATTCAAATACCGTCAGCGATATGCGGACCTGATCATCAATCCCTCGGTCAAAGAGACTTTCTTAAAAAGGACCAAACTGATCAATTCCATCCGGGAGTATCTTAATAATCAGGGAGCCCTTGAAGTGGATACCCCCGTATTGCAGAGCATTCCGGGTGGTGCGGCAGCCCGTCCGTTCATCACGCACCACAATGCGCTGGACATTCCCCTGTACCTGCGTATTGCCAATGAGCTGTACCTGAAAAGACTGATCGTGGGCGGATTTGACTGGGTTTACGAATTCAGCCGCAATTTCCGCAATGAAGGGATGGACCGTACGCATAACCCCGAATTCACCATCCTCGAATTCTATACTGCTTACAAGGATTATTTCTGGATGATGGAAACCACCGAGCAGTTACTGGAAAAAGCAGCCCTCGATGTATGCGGCACCACCGATGTACTGGCGGGAGAAAAAACCATTTCCTTTAAAGCCCCCTTCAAACGGATCAGTATCTATGATGCGATCCACGAACATACAGGCATTGATGTAAGCCGGATGAATGAAGACCAGCTGCGTTCCGTTTGTAAGCAATTACATATCCAGGTGGACGAAAGCATGGGTAAGGGAAAACTGATCGATGAACTCTTCGGTGGCAAATGCGAACATCACTATGTGCAACCAACCTTTATCATCGACTACCCGGTTGAAATGAGTCCGCTGACCAAAAAGCACCGCGACAAACAAGGACTGGTAGAACGTTTTGAACTCATCATCAACGGCAAGGAGATCGCCAATGCGTATAGCGAGCTCAACGATCCCATCGATCAGCGTGAACGCTTTGAAGAGCAGGTGAAACTGATGGAGCGCGGGGATGATGAAGCGATGTTCATCGACTACGATTTCCTGCGGGCCCTTGAGTACGGAATGCCTCCCACCGCCGGTATAGGCTTTGGGATCGACCGGCTCTGTATGCTGCTGACCAATAATGCATCTATTCAGGATGTATTGCTGTTTCCGCAAATGAGACCGGAAGCCGGGATGTCCGGTAGTCAGGATGAATCACACTAATAGAGGAAACATCCTGAGGTCCTGCGGACGTCCGGTTTTTTCCGACTTCCTGACTTTTCCGTAAGTTGCTGTAGAAATCATATCAACATGAAACCCTTCATCCCCGCCAAAGTAACCGAAGTACTCTTTGCATTGATCATTGCCTATTTCGGTTATAATCATTTTAGCCATGCCGGTGCATTCAGTGGCGCGGTACCTGATTTCATGCCGGGCGATCCGAAGATCTGGATCTATGTGGTGGGCGCTTGTTTTATACTGGCAGCAATTGCCATTCTTACCGAATTACAAAAAGTAATGGCCTGTTACCTGTTGGCCGCTTTATTACTGCTGCTGGGATTCCTGGTACATTGGAGAAACGGATCACTCTCCGTGGACTTCCTGAAAAACACATCCATGGCCCTGATGGCCCTCCTGATCGGCAGTAAAAAGTAAATGACCTCCTTGTCATCCTGAGCTTGCCGAAGGAGCTTTAATAATTACACAAACAGATCTGTATACAATTGCGCGCCCGGCACTACTGAATATTTTTCCAGGTCTGTAATGCCTTCCTGCGCCAGTACCTGTTCATCAATAAAAAGATTACCTGTACACTCACCGGAAGGTCGACGCAGGATCGCGTAAGCCGCATCGGCGAGAATATCCGGCGTACGGCTCATATTGGCGAGCATGGCTCCACCCAGCAGATTGCGCACAGCCGCAGTATCAATGGTCGTACGGGGCCAGAGTGAGTTAGCCGCAATTTTATATTTCGCCAGTTCCTTGGCCCAGCCAATAGACATCATACTCATATTGAACTTGGTCAGGGTATAAGCCACATGCTTTTCAAACCATTTCGGATCCAGGCTTACCGGGGGAGACAAGGTTAGGATATGCGGATTGGTCCCTTTCTTCAGGTGAGGTATGCAGGCCTTGGTGACAAAGAACGTACCCCGCACATTGATATCATGCATGAGGTCAAAGCGTTTGGCTTCGGTATCTTCTGTATTGGTGAGAGAGATGGCCGATGCATTGTTGACCAGGATATCGATCCCGCCAAACTTTTCGACGGCTTTATCAATCACGTTTTGTACCTGGTCTTCAAACCGGATATCACATTGCACTGCCAGTGCTTTACCACCCGCTGCTTCGATCTCGGCAGCCGCCGTAAAAATGGTCCCTCCCAGTTTGGCATTCTCTTCCACACTCTTGGCCGCAATAACAATATTGGCGCCTTCTTTAGCTAAACGGAGAGCGATGGCTTTCCCGATACCACGGGTGGCGCCGGTGATGAGAGCAGTGCGATTGGAGAAGTTCATGATGAATGGTTGAGGGTTAAGAGTTGAAAGTTTGGATTTAATGGTTTGGATAAAGTTATCTTAGAAAATCGGGTTGACAAAGAGTTCGGGAGTTGGATGTTCGGGAGGTTGGAAGAGTCGTTTAGACAGTAAAAATACAGGTGCTGAAGGTTTGGCCATGTCCGCTTAGTTTGAAAATATTACGAAGAACGCAACAGACACCCGGCACCAGCAGCCGACACCTGACAACTAACAACTTTTCATTTAGGCATTCCATTCTCCGACACCTTCAGATTTCCCGTGGCTTCTTTGAACGTGATGCGACGCAGGTCCTGGGTGGCTTCCATACCAGTGCCGCCGCGGAGGATCTTATTGGGACCATTATAATTGGCGTACTTATCAGTATAGAACAGTTTAGTGGACTGGTCCCACCACAGATCGGGTGTCCGGAGCGTATCGCCATTTACACTGATCACCACTACGCTGTCACGGAGATAGACTTTGTTGAGGTTCTCATAATAGATCCCATAACGGCAATCCAGAAAGGTTTCCACCTTCTTTGTACTATCATTATAAAAATCGCAATGCAGGCTTTTAGGAAACTCAACTGTAATGGTATCGCTGTTTGTACGGATCATTACCGGGGCAGTCAGTTTGGCCCGCAGCTGTCCGTCCTGGCTCATATAACTGACCACATTGGTCGCTTCTTCGGTCATGATCACACGGCGGGTCCAATCGTTCAGCACTTTTTCATCATTCTCACAGCCGGTCATAAAAAAACAGCCTGTGATTGACAAGGCTGTTATAATGATATTATGATAGCGATTCAGGAACATGTGTAATGCTGGAACAGCGAACTGTTATTCATATTTACGTTTGATAAACCAGATATCGCTGAGGGAGAAGCCCAGTGAAAACCGGAAGAGATTTTCCTTGAGCAGGTTGTCATTGTTACCTCTTTTTACATATTCAAAAGCCAGGTTGATAAAGGTCGCCTGATTTGGTGCCTGACGGCTGATGGCCATGGGTAATCCCAGTCCGAAGGTAGCACCCACCTGCGGCAGTTTCTGTCCTACTTTCACATATTCAGGTCCGAAAAATAATCCGAAGCGGTAAGCGACCATGCTGAAATAATTGCGGCGGGGCACAGGATTGATCTGTACGCCGGTGCGGAGCTCCCATTTGTTGCGCAGGGAATCAGCCTGTCCGTAGAAGCGGTAATCACTCCATTTCTGCGTAGCAAAATCCATTCCGAGCATCCAGCCACCTTCTTTGTTCTGTACCGCAAATT
>CALRQQ020000125.1:0-8511 GCA_943370345.1 Chitinophaga pinensis | reverse complement strand
TCAACCCGACTGAATCGTCTGCAGTTACCTTGCCACTGTTGACCGTGAGGTAGAATTTATTTTTAATGAAATGAACTTCCGGAGCCCAGAATCGTCCATTGTAAGGGCAATCGGCAGGAAGTTTAGAGGCGTCAATTAACCAGGTTAAATGTTTCCAGTGCAGCAAATCATCTGAAACCAATAAACGAACACCGGGATTAGGCCCAGACCATGCTGGATTTGAAGTACCTGTACAATACCATTTGGTTCCAACCTTAAAAATAAAATGGTCCCGCATGGATATAGTCGAATCTCTGGTAACAGGATTCGTGTACCTGAATTCGTTTTTGGTTTTAGCAAATACGGAAGATTGTTGTGCCGTATTTACTTCACGCGGGGAAGGGGCATGTTGTGCATCACATAAGGATGATGCAAAACAAATGGCAAAAAGGGCTGATAAGTATTTCATATACTGGGTATTAAAATTATTTTGGCTGCCGTATAAGCCATACTTTATCCATGATGCCAGAGGGTACCAGTTTTGTATTAGGCGGAAAAATTTCAAGGTATGAATATGTATAGCGTTTAGCTTCCGGTAAAGAAGCAGCTTAATTAATATGAGTGCCCTGCCGTCCTGTTTTGATTTCTTCATATGGAGTTGCCGAATAGGAGAATCTTACCTGTCTGAATGTTCAACCTTTATTTATTGCACAAAAGGTAATTGACAATCCCAATTATAGATCTGGTTGCGCTGTTCAAAAACTGATCAAAATGGTGAATAATCCAACTTATTGAAAATCAGTTATTTTAATGCGATATGAACAAGGCAGATATGTAATTGTGCTACTGAACAGAAAGGGTAGGCTTAGTGGGTGGATGGTTAAAACCGGTAAATCAGGTTACCCTCACCGGATTTAAGTTCGCAGTTTTTTACCTGTCCGGTGCCTTCAAACTCCAGGAATAGTCCTTTCAATTCACCCAGCGGGCGCTGGTAGGTACCGCTGAAGACCAGTTTATTATTGACGAGAAGTGTAACCTTTTTTTGCTGATTGATCAGTTTAACGGTGTTCCATTGGCTCAGGTCGGCAACAAATTGCGAGAGGTCGTTTACGGTCCCTTTGAATGTTTGTTCACTGAGTACATTCAGTACCCGTTGACTGCAACCAGCATTAACGAGGCGGAACCGGATCATACTATTGGCACCGGATATCTGGAACTGGGTACTGCGGCAATAGATGCCTTTTTCACTCAGGTTATTTTTGAAAGTGGCTTCGAATACGAAATCGTCTCCTTCCTGTTTTACCGGCGTGTAGTTGCATAAGCGGGTCAAAACCGGACCTGTGGTGTCCAGCCCCATCTTATCCAGCTGGTTGTTGGAAAACTGAAATATACTGTCAGTGTCCTTACGTTCAGCCGGAAAGGCGTAGAAATGAAGAGGAATATCATCCTGTCTATGACAAGCGAATCCGATCCAGCTGTCCGAAGGGATATAGACACTTGCCGTGTCTATTGTTTGCTGCCGTGATTGCAGGGTGATGTTGAAAACACCAGGGATATAATAAATATGCGCGGATTTTTTTTCACCGGGTCGCAGATATAGTAATGGGGACTTGTCTCCGAAATTGATAAATAAGCTATCCGAGGTATTGGGTACTTCCAGTTCAAAAAAAGCAGTGGCCGGTAAATGTCCTTCAGCATGCGTAAAGCTGATTTTCCCGGAAACGGTTCCGGGTTTCAAATACCACCAGCCCACTATGAAGGCGATCACCGTGCCGGTAATAAGGAGAAGGTAGACAGGTTTAAAGTGTCTGGTAAAACCGGACCGATCTGCCGGGTGAGCAGTTGCAGAAGGCGTTATTGCCGGCAATGGATGATCAGTTTCTGTAAACCTGCCATATTTTTTCAACGCATCCAGGGTAGCCTGCTGAGGGATATAGTCATCGTCAACGGTGATTTTCCCAAATATTCTTTTCAGCGTGCTGGGGCTGATGTTTACATTAGTGTCACGCTGTATTTCGCGGTTCAGGTCAACAAAATCGCCATGTTTCCAGGCAGCAGCATCACCCCGGTTAAAGCGTGTTTCGCAGCACCTGATAATACCGGCAAATCTTGTTTCCCTCTCCATTAAAACAGCATTATTTTACTATTATTAAAGGTAAAGGTAATGTATGTTTACCGGGGATTAAATTGACTGATATTTTCATACATTTAAATGTCACCAACCCGTTGTTCCGTTCATGAAGAATATATTGCTTTTTCTGCATGCACTCTTCTATGTTGTCACTGGCTCATCCCAGACGCCGGATAACCTGAACAGTCAGATCAGCGAAATGCTGACATACGGTAATCATCAGCAGGCCTTGCCGGTGGCTGAAAAGGCGGCAGCACTTACTAAAGCAAAATACGGGGACCGATCGGAGCAGTATGCACAAAGTCTGCTGCTACTGGCCAATGTTGCTAACAAGAACCAGCCGGTCAGTAATCCTGAACCCTTCTACCTGCATGCACTCGAGATCATAAAAGCATTGTATCCGGACAATCAGGTTAAGCAAGTGCCTTACCTGCTCGGCCTGGCGGCTTATTATGTTGATTCGAGGCAGTTTGAAAAAGCGGAGCGGATTTATCCAGTGGCAGCCGACTTGCTGGAAAGAGAGGGGCAGGGAGCATCAGCATTATATGCGGAAATGCTGGGTGGCCGGGGTAATTTATTATACCAACAGGAATCTTATTCCGAAGCAGAAATACTTTTTTTAAAGGCCATCGAAATAGAAAAGAAAGGTAAGCGGGAGAATTCCCACGGATATGCCATATATACCGGCATGCTGGGCGATATCTATATATGGGAGGGCGATTTTGAAAAAGCAGAACGTTTCCTGATTGAATCTATAGAGTTGCGGAGAGTATTATATGGCGAACAACACCAGGTTTTCGGGAATGCTGTACTCCGGCTTGCGGAATTTTATGGCGAAATGAAACAGTTTGAAAAAGGCCTGGGACTGTTCATTCAAGCCATCGGAATTTTAAAGGAGGCTTTAGGAACCGATCATCCGGATTATGCCATTCTGATTACAAAGGTAGCCGGCTTTGCTTATTCAGCGGGGGATCAGAAGAATGCGAAGATCCTTTACAATCAGTCCATGGACTTAACCAGGAAGGCCTTTGGTGATCAGTCCAGGGAATATGGATCCGCGCTCAATGGCCTGGCACTGGTCCTGCTGAAAAATAAAGAATACAGTGCTGCCCAACCTTTGTTTGAACAGGCGATGGCGATCAGTAAGAAGAACCCCGGTAAAAACGAACTTGATTATGCCGGGAGCCTTAATAACCTGGGCCTGTTATATGCCGGTATGGGATCGTATGAAAAATCCTTGCCTTATTATATTCAGTCGTTGGAAATTTTGAAAACCCAGCAGGCCTGGAATAACCCGGATTACCTGCTTAGCCTGACCAACCTCGCCCAGGCCTATGTGTATACGGGCCAGTATGATAAGGCCGAACCACTGGTTGTATCAGCGGCAAGCCAGGCCATACTATACCTGCGGAATACCTTTGCCATACTCTCAGAAAAAGAAAAAAACAATTACCTGGAAAGCACCAGTTGGGTGGAACAGATGAATAACAGTTTTCTGTACACTAACAAAGCAACTGCGAGGGACCTGGCTAAGAGTAATTTCAATTTCCAGCTTTTTGCCAAATCCCTGGCCCTTACAGATACCCGCCAAGTGATGGAGCTGGCCGGTAACAGTCAGGACAGTGGAGTAAGTAACGTTTTCAACGAATGGAAGATCAAACGGGGCTTGCTGGCCAAACAGTATGCTTTGCCGGCATCCAAAAGGCGTATTGATCTGGCGGCTATTGAAGCAAAGGCTGAACAGCTGGAAAAAGAACTGACCCGGCATTCCGCTGCATTCCGGGGGCAGCAGGAGGCACTTTTCATTTCCATGAAAGAGGTACAGCAGGTGCTGCAACCAGATGAAGCAGCGGTAGCCTTTGTACGGTTCAGGCTTTTTAACAGGGAATGGACAGACAGTGTCATGTATGCCGCCTATCTCCTGCGAAAGGAGGACCACCTGCCGCAGTTTGTACCCCTTTGCGAGGAAAAACAGTTGGGAAAATATTTTTCCATAGGGGCTGGGGAGCCGACGATCAGGGCTATCTATCGTAGTGATCCTGTGGATGAAAAAGACCAACCTTCCATTAGCGGGGACAGTTTGTTTTCATTGGTGTGGAAACCATTGATGCCCTTCCTGACTGGCATACATAAGATCAATTACGCACCTGCAGGACTGTTTTATAAGATCGCTTTTCATGCTTTACCTGCCGGCGACAGTTTGTTACTGATGGATAAATTTGAACTGAACCAGTTAACCAGTATTCGTCAGCTGGCATTGAATAAAAGCCTGTCCGGAGGTAACCCCGCCATTGCCTTATTCGGCGATTGTGAATATGCAGCTGAGTATACCGTTCCCTCAAAAAGTAAAGTCCCGGGAGAAAAGGATGGCCTGGTAATGGCTGTTTCAGCAGGGAAGGAAAAGATCAGCAGCGGATGGAGGAAGCTGGAAGCAACAGCCAAAGAGATCAGTGGCATTCAGGCATTATTCCAGGTAAAAAAGTATAATAGTACTGTCTATAGTCAGCTCAGATCTACAGAGGAACAATTCAAAGCGATGAGCGGTCATTCACCTGTCATCATTCACCTGGCTACTCATGGTTTCTTTTTGCCGGATCCGCAAGAAAGGCGTGCGGAGGGATTGGCCGAGGATCTCCGTAACGCATTCACCCAGGCCCGGGACCCGTTGTTGCGAAGTGGTATTGTGCTGTCTGGGGCCAACCGGGTCTGGAATGGTCAGGCTCCGATGGAAGGCAGAGAAGATGGAATTGTAACTGCGTATGAGATTGCCCAGTTAGATCTCCGGCAGACCGAACTCCTGGTGTTGAGTGCCTGCCAGACCGCCCTTGGAGATATAATAGGGTCGGAAGGGGTATTTGGTTTACAGCGTGCATTCAAACTGGCAGGGGTCAGCAAAATGTTACTCAGTTTATGGAAGGTCCCGGATACAGAAACAGCCGAATTGATGAACTTGTTTTACACGCATTATCTTGAAGGCAACACCGCAAGAGCATCCTTTACTGCGGCCCAGAAGGAAATGAGAAGGAAATACAATACATTTTACTGGGCCGCTTTTGTATTGATTGAATAATAGAAGGATCAACATATGGGATTGTCATTAAATCAGGAGACATTCTTCCTGGCGTGTTTGATCTCCCATTGGACAACCGAAGATCAAAATTCCGGCATCACTGTTCGGGCTATCTGATAATGCAGCGTTTGTTTCTCTGTTGGATTTTGCGAATGGATCGGTTATTTCCCCGGTGGGCTGACCTGGATCGAAAATATCATTTTCACCATTATAGGCATATATTTGTCTGCTTATGTGGCAACATGGAAAAACGGGAAAAAAATGCCCTGCAGCCATTTGTAAATAATTCACTAACCTTAAATTTAATTGTATGTCGAAAAAGAACGCTGAACCCAGAAAGAATAAGCCTACAAAAAAGAAAAGCTCAGCTCAGAAGAAGGCAGATCCAAAGAAAAAAGCACGCTGAGATCAACGCACTGGAGCCCGGTTAACAGCCGGGCTTTTTATTTATGGTAACTCATGAATACCGGGGAACCTCCACTCAAATGCCGGAAATTAATGCCTGAATCAGCTTTGTAAAAAACGGGGGTATAATTTTTGAACCAGCATCCGGAAGTAGATGTATTGACTACTAACGCCCGACCTGCCTGTCCGGCATGCAGGCTACTAACTCCCGACTTATTTTGTAGTCCCGACAGGAATCGAACCTGTATCAAAAGTTTAGGAAACTTCTATTCTATCCATTGAACTACGGGACCAACCGTTTATGTAACGGGCGGCAAATATACAAAAGAAATAAGCGCCTGTTTCGTAAGTTCGTGGATAAAATTGCTATTACTTAGTTGACTGAATTTGAACTGATACAAGGACTTCGGAACGGAGAGGAAGCGGCATTTCGTTACCTCGTGGATACCTACCAGAACCGGGTGTTCAATACCGCTATGGGTATCGTTCAAAATGCCGAAGATGCCGAGGATGTGGCCCAGGAAGTGTTTATTCAGGTTTTTCGTTCCATTGGCTCCTTTAAGGCAGAGTCCAAACTGTCGACCTGGATCTACCGGATCACCACCACCCGCTCCCTGGACCTGCTCCGGAGCCGGAAAAGCAAAAAGCGGTTCGGGTTTATCCAGCGCCTGCTGGGGGAGGACAATGAACTCACCCAAGACATTCCTGATTTTAATCATCCGGGGGTGGAACTGGACCGGAAAGAAAATGCGGCCCGCTTATTTAAAGTCATTGGAAAATTGCCGGAAAATCAGAAAATTGCATTTACCCTACATAAACTGGAAGATCTTAGTTATCAGGAGGTTAGCGAGGTGATGCAAACTACCGTGGCCGCAGTGGAATCCCTGATGCACCGGGCCAAGCAAAACCTGAGAAAATTACTGGAGAAAGAACTGGAATAAAGCCGCTATTTCGAAGGTTTTGTCACCTGTTAACGTCAAAAACTTGTTATATGAATACCCGCAAGGAAAAAATGATCGATGAAATCCTGAACAGCCTCGATGGCTGTACCCCGGCTACGGCCCCTGATTTCTTCTATACCCGGCTGAAGGCAAGGATGGACAAAGAAGCCGATCCCGCCGCCAGGACCTCCTGGATGCTGCGTCCTGCTTACGCATTTGCCGGCATGGCCATTATTCTGCTGATCAATGTATTGGCGGTATTCAATCAACACACCGCCACTGAAGAAAGTACGGTTTCAACGGAAACGGACAGTTTCCAGTCACTCGCATCGGAATACCGGTTGAATGAAAGCAGCAGTTCCATTTCAATCTATAACTTAAACCAGGATAAGTGATGAAGAGCAGCAACAAAATACTGACCCTGGTGATCGGGCTTTTACTGATTTCGAATATTGTCCTGGTCTATTTTCTCGTAAATGGGAAAAAACCGCAAAAGCGTGACCGTCCCGATCCTGCAGAAATGATGATCAAAGAAGTGGGCATGGATGAAAAACAAGCTGCCACGCATAAACAAATGAAGGATGATCATTTCAAGGCCGTTCGCCCTTTGTATGATTCACTCCGCGCCGCCAAAGCCATTTATTTCGGACTGGTTAAGGATTCTGCTTTGACTAATAGTACCGCTAAAGTATACCGCGACCGTATTGCCGCCTGGCAAAGCACGATCGATAGCATGACCTTTGCTCATTTCCGTAAAATGCGCAGCCTGCTCAACCCTGAGCAACAAGTGAAATACGATGGATTTGTACAAAAACTCATGCAGCGCGGACGTAAGGACAGTTCCGCAAAAAAGGACAGTAACACAAAAAAATAAGGAAGATCAGCTGTAGATCCGCTCGATCGCGTCCTTATATTTTTCAATCACCACTTTTCGTTTCAGGGATAATTTGGGTGTCATCTCCCCGGTTTCCACACTCCATTCATTGGGCAGCAGTTCAAATTTCTTTACCTGCTCCACATGATTGAAGTACTTATTGAAACTTTCCACCAGGTCCTTATACATGTCCAGTACTTTCGGATCACGGATCACTTCCTCATGTGCGGTAGCATGGATACCATGATGGCGGCACCAGTCCAGCAGGTTGGGGAAAGAAGGTACGATCAGTGCACTGACAAATTTGCGATCGGCCCCGACCAGCATCACCTGCTCGATAAAGGGAGATTCTTTCAGTTTATTTTCAATAGGCAGGGGGGCCACATATTTTCCGCCACTGGTTTTGAATAATTCTTTTTTGCGGTCAGTGATCTTTAAGAACTGATCCGCACTCAGATCGCCGATATCACCGGTGTAGAACCAGCCATCTTTATCGATCACTTCCGCAGTGAGGTCAGGCCGTTTGTAATACCCCATCATAATATTCGGGCCCTTACATAGGATCTCCCCGTCTTCGGCAATCTTTACTTCCACACCACCAATGAGCGGACCGACTGAACCAAAGCGGCGTCCGCTTTCTTCATACCGGTTTACAGCCACTACCGGCGAGGTTTCCGTTAATCCATATCCTTCCATGATCGTGATCTTCGCTGCACTGAAGATGCGGATCAGCCGCACCTGGCAAGCCGCACCACCGGTCACTATACATTTGATGTTTCCGCCAAGGCCTTCCCGCCATTTGCTGAAGATGATCTTATTGGCCAGTCCAAGTTTGAAATCATACATCGCTCCCTGGTCCTTGTTGATCTCATATTTTTCGGCCAGTCCGTGTGCCCAGAAAAAAAGTTTACGTTTAGTGCCGGTCAGTTCATTTCCCTTCTGCATGATCCGGTCGTATACTTTTTCCAGCAAACGAGGTACGGTGGTGAACATATGGGGCTGTACTTCCTTCAGGTTGTCGGCAATGGTCTCCAGGCTTTCAGCATAATAAATCGATATGCCCCTGAACAGGTATAGGTAGGTGACCATCCGTTCGAAAATATGATTGAGG
>CALRQQ020000124.1:0-8588 GCA_943370345.1 Chitinophaga pinensis | reverse complement strand
CCGTCGGCTTCCATTTTTTTAAGTGACTGATGAATGCCACTGGCAATTTCCGGATCAAGACTGGGATGACCCAGTGCTTCTTCCAGCCAGGCGATCCGGTATTTTTTAGTCGCTGTAAGTGCCTGACTGTATGCCGGAACCGGCTGATGCGAAACGGTACTGTCATATTCATCCGCCCCGGCCATCACCTCCAGCAAACGGGCCACATCAGATACCGTGCTGCCGAAAATACCGATCTGATCAAATGAAGAGGCATAGGCGATCAGACCATAGCGTGAAATTCGTCCATAAGTGGGTTTAAGGCCGATAATGCCACAGAAATCGGCCGGCTGTCGAACACTGCCACCCGTATCACTGCCCAGGGAAACCATACAGAGACCGGCCTGAACGGCTACGGCTGAACCACCGGAGGAACCACCGGGAACACGGCTTTCATCGCGGGCATTCAGGACCTTGCCATATACCGAATTTTCATTGGTGGAACCCATGGCAAATTCATCGCAATTGAGGTTGCCGATAATGATGGCGTCTTCATGCAGCAGCCGCTCAACGGCCGTGGCAGAATACAAGGAGGTAAAACCGTTGAGAATACCGGAGGCTGCGGTAAGAGTATGATCCTTGTAACAGATCACATCCTTGATCCCGGTGACCACACCATGGAGTTTACCCAAGGGTTTTCCGGCAGCCCGTTGCTCATCCAGTACACGGGCCTTGGCAAGGGCTTCTTCGGCGTACACTTCGGTAAACGCGTTTAAGTGCCGGGTCGCTTCGATCTGACGGAGATAATGTTCAACAGCCTGTACGCATGTCACCGCTGCTTCCTGCAATCGGGCATGATACTGCTCAATGGAAGAGTATTCAAACAAAAGCAAGTGCTTTATGGGAAGTTAATGAAGGGCAGTGAACTTACTCTTTCACAGAGTTTTTCACGTCAGTGGCGCTTTCCTCGATCTCCCTTTTCACATTGCTCTTGGCGTCGTTGAATTCACGCACACCTTTGCCTAAACCACGCATCAGTTCGGGAATTTTGCGTCCTCCGAACAACAGGAGTACGATCACCAGGATGATGATGATTTCGTTGGTACCCAGCATACCCAGTAATGTAGGTTGTATCATAATCTGACTTAATTAGATTTCAAAGATAGGAACTACTTAAAAAAACAGGCATATTTAATTGTCAAAATACCGATGATCCATAAAAAAGCCCCGATGAACTCAGGGCTTTCTGGAAATATCTTGTTGTTTTTACTAAGCTTTGGGTGCAGCCAGTGCAACAGCCATTCTCTTTTCACGGATCCGCGCGCTCTTACCGCTACGGGTACGCTGATAGAACAGTTTGGCACGACGTACGTGACCGGTCTTGTTTACTTCGATCGACTCGATGTTGGGGGAATAGAAGGGGAATACCCGCTCAACACCCACACCGTCAGAGATCTTACGAACGGTAAAGCTGGCCGTATGACCCGTACCTTGTTTTTTGATCACATCGCCTTTAAAAGACTGGATCCTTTCTTTATTACCCTCGATGATCTTGTAATTCACGGTAATATTGTCTCCCGCTTTGAAAGAAGGGAATTCTTTCTTGCCAGACAACTGCTCATGTACATATGCGATAGCGTTCATAATCCTGATTTTTAGGGAGGGCAAAGGTAAGATTGTGTGTGGGAAATACCAAATTCGTTTGCCCTGATGATCAAATTAAATTAGTAATGTTGACAGGTTGAAAAGTTGAAAGGTTGACAAGCAGCCTTGTCAACCTTTCAACTTATTAATTTTCAATTTATTATCTTGCTACATTTACAGCGCGTTTCTCCCGGATCACGGTTACTTTGATCTGTCCGGGGAAGGTCATTTCCGTCTGGATCTTCTGAGCGATCTCGAAGGAAAGACGATCTGAATCCTGGTCGGACACCTTATCGGCTTCCACGATCACCCGCAGTTCACGACCGGCCTGGATCGCATAGGCTTTTTCCACCCCATTGTAGGCCATGGCCAGGTTTTCCAGGTCCTTGATCCGCTGGATGTATTGCTGCATGATCTCACGACGGGCACCCGGACGTGCACCACTGATGGCGTCACAGGCCTGAATGATCGGGGAGATCACATATTGCATTTCCATTTCATCGTGGTGAGCACCGATGGCGTTAACGACTGCCGGATTCTCACCATATTTCTCCGCCAGTTTGGCGCCGAGTAATGCGTGGCTCAGTTCACTTTCCTCATCCGGTACTTTACCAATATCATGGAGCAGACCGGCTCTCTTCGCCAGTTTGGGATTCAGTCCCAGCTCAGCGGCCATTGTGGCACAGAGGTTGGCGGTCTCCCGGCTATGCATCAGCAGGTTCTGTCCGTAAGAAGAACGGAAACGCATCCGTCCCACCATCCGCACGAGTTCTTTATGCAGTCCGTGGATACCCAGCTCAATAACGGTTCTTTCTCCGATCTCCATCACCTGCTCTTCGATCTGTTTGCGGGTCTTTTCCACCACTTCCTCAATACGGGCAGGGTGGATACGGCCATCGGCCACCAGACGTTGTAAACTCAGTCGGGCGATCTCGCGGCGCAGCGGATCGAAACTGGATAAGAGGATCGCTTCAGGCGTATCATCCACGATCAGGTCCACACCGGTAGCGGCTTCAATCGCCCGGATATTACGGCCTTCACGACCAATGATCTGCCCTTTGATCTCATCACTCTCCAGGTTGAACACTGTAATGGAATTCTCAATGGCCTGTTCAGCAGCAGTCCGCTGAATGGTCTGGATGATTATTTTACGGGCTTCTTTATTGGCTTTTTGCTTGGCATCTTCAATGATCTCCTGCTGCAGCACCATGGCCTGTGTCTGGGCCTCATGCTTCAGGCTTTCGATCAGTTGATTACGGGCATCATCGGCAGAGAGGTTGGCGATCTTTTCAAGCCGGCGGATATGCTCTTCCTGGTGCTTTTCCAGTTCAGTCCGTTTGATATTGATCAGTTCGATCTGGCGGTTCAGGTTTTCCTTGATCGCTTCGTTTTCCTTGATCTGCTTGTCGAGGTTGCCTTCTTTCTGATTGATGGTTTGCTCTTTCTGACGGATCCGGTTCTCGGAATCGTTGATCTTCTTGTTTTTTTCGAAAACCTCTTTATCATGCGCGGCTTTCAGCTGCACGGCTTTCTCTTTCGCTTCCAGTTCTTTTTCCTTGCGGATGGTTTCGGCTCTCAGTTCGGCCTCTTTCAGAATCGTCTGCGCTTGTAATTCAGCTTCCTCTATTTGTTTGCGGGTATTCCTGGCAAAGATGAACTTACCCAACAGGAGGCCCAATCCAAGGCCTACTGCGCCAATGACGACGGGAAATATATTCGGATCCATTCGGTTTTTTGTTTAAATGATGCACAATGCTGTTTTTTGACAACTATACCCTCCATGAATTGCAGGAGGATATGTAATCAACGAAGATACAAAACCTTGTGAAATACCCGAAATCTGGAATTCGATGTACAAAAAGGTCCGCCATTCATACAATCAGCCTCTTTGAAACGAGCGAATGACGTAATTTGGGGCCTTAAATAAGTTTGAATGAAATACGGATTATGCCTTCTTTTCTGCCTGCCCCTGGCGGCAGCGGCCCAGGATACGGGCAAACCTTTCCAGCTCAGCGGAAGTCTGAAAAACCTGAAATTTCAGCCCGAAATGGTCTATTTACAATATCCGGTGAATGGTGATTGGAAAATGGACAGTGCCCTGGTAACCGAAGGGGAATATAAGTTCAGCGGTCAGCTGTCCGAACCGGCACAGGCCCGCTTACGGATAAAATACAAGGCCGGAGAGAACGGGGTTAAAGTGCCCATGTCCGGTCCCCGGGATATCGCGACGGTCTTCATTCAGCCCGGGAAGATCAAAGTAGCTGCCGTGGATTCTTTCAGCAATGTTACTGTAAAAGGATCATCCGTACATAAAGCGTATTCAACCCTCCGTGATCAGGAAAAGCCCTTCGAGGAAAAGATGAAACCGTTGATTGAAAAATACCGTGAATACGGTAAGGCCAAAGATCTCGCCAATCAGAATAAAGTCGAAGAAGAGATCGATGCGATCGACAAGGAAAAGAATGAGAAGGTCTATGGGGAATATGTAAAAGCCAACCCAACATCTCCGCTCGCCCTCTGGGCCCTGAAGCAATACGCGGGATGGGACATCAATGCGGATAAAGTAGAGCCCTTATACAATAGTTTATCCCAGAAAAACAAGGACTATCCCTCCGCTGCGGATTTCCGCGAAGCCCTCGAGATTGCTAAAACCACCGGCATTGGCAAGTATGCCCCTGATTTCACCCAGAATGATACGCTCGATCTTCCGGTATCGCTGTCTTCACTACGCGGTCGTTATGTGTTGGTGGATTTCTGGGCCAGCTGGTGCGGTCCCTGCCGGGCCGAAAATCCCAATGTGGTGAAAGTGTTCAATCAATACAAGGACCGCAATTTCCATATCATTGGCGTATCCCTTGACCGGGCCGGGCAAAAAGACAGATGGATGAAAGCGATCCACGATGACCAATTAGCATGGACCCAGGTGAGTGACCTCAAATTCTGGGACAATGCTGTGGCCAAACAATACGGCATTAAAGCCATCCCCCAGAACCTGCTGCTCGACCCGGAAGGAAAGATCATTGCAAAGAATATAAGAGGAGAGGAGTTGGAGAAGAAACTGGCGGAAGTTATTAAGTAGTCGGCAGTTAGTAGTTAGTAGTCAACAGTCCCTCCTGAGAGCTATAGCTTAATAAAAGAAGTCGTTGGTTACAGATCAAAATCTGTTTCCAGCGACTTTTGAATTTCTTGTAAAGCTCCTGATTCAATCTGATCCACTAAGGAGGTGTATTCGACTACTAACTACTATCTCCTTACTACTAACTTTCCTTTGTGTCCAGCATCTTCTCAATCTCATCCATCTTCTCCTTTACGGCCTCCTGTACCAGGTAACTCGAAGGAGCCGACTGCATTTCAGTGGCCAGCCAGATCATTACCATAGCGATATAATCCTGCATGTCCTTGCCGGCAAATTCCGTCTTGAACTCCACGATCTTTTCATTGATCGTTTTGAGGGTCTTCCGGACCATTTCTTCGTCCTGCGGTTCGATCTTGATCCGGTAGGTGCGGTCACCGATCAGGGCTGATATAAGCATTAATTCATCCATACACTTGCATTTTCAAATTTCTTTTATTACTTTCGGACACCCGAACAAACTCCGTCTACTCTCCTGAAAGCTAAGAGGTTAAAGACCACCGTGGGAAATGATCACGAACCAAAACTTTTCCCCATGTTCGCTAAAGTCAAATCATCAATCTTCATTGATGCATTACAGTTGCAATTTACTGCCATCAAAGGGTATTACCCTCTCCGCGGTGTGTTGAAAGACGACACCGGTTCTGTCTGCCGTACGATCGAGCGAAAAATTTTCCGGGATATGGAAGAACTGACCTGGTCAGGATTGAATGACCTGCCCTATGGAAGGTATACCCTGGAATTATCGCATGGCGAGGATGAAATGAAGATGAACCTGGTCAAACGGATCTGATCATTCACCCAGTAGAGCAATGCAACGATCTATCTCTTTGAGGTAGCTGTTTATCTTTTTCTCTATTTCCTTCTTGTCCCGCTCATTCATGCCGCCGGCATTCAGTTTCAGAATGCTGACCTGCTGCCGTAATTCATCCAGGTACAACTGCTGCAGGGAGAGTTTCTCCTGCGCAATTCCCAGTTCCGCTTTCAGCTTTTCATTTTCCCTGCGCGCAGCCGAATGCTGCTTCAGCAGTTGCTGCAGCTTATCCTGTATCCGTGTCAGCTGTTCTTCGGTAGTATTCATTTTCTTATTTCAGCCTGTAAATCTTTTTCCAATGCCCCCATGATCTTATTCATCCAGCCATCAATTTCCTTATCGGTAAGGGTCTTCTCCTCATCCTGGAATGTGAAGTTCACGGCCAGCGATTTTTTACCGGCACCCAGTTTTTCGCTTTCGAATATATCAAAGAGTTTGATCTCCTGTAATTTGTCCAACCGGATCTTTTGCACGGTTTGCTCCACATCCTGCCAGGCCAGTTCACGGGATACGATCATCGCGAGGTCCCGTTGTACCGATGGGTAGCGGGGTATCTCACGGATCTTCGGGGTATGTGTTATAGCCAGCGCCGCAATCAGTTCCCAGTTCAGACCGGCATAATACACCGGTTGTTTAATACCAAACTGATCGAGCTGGGCCTTGCTGACCTGTCCCGCTCCGGCGATCACCTGATTATTCACTTTGTAGACCAGGTGATTTTCCAGCTTGGGTACTTCCAGTGCCTCAATACGGTCTGCCTGTACGCCCAGTCCGCGTAACACCGCCGTTACCGTTCCCTTCAGGGCATAAAAATCGGCGGCTACTGCTTTTTGTTTCCATTCATCTTCCCGGGTATTACCGGAAATGAGGATACAGAGCTGCTCGTTTTCCTGGTATTTGCCTGCGCCGGACGTGCTGTAGGCTTTCCCGAATTCAAACAAACGGAGTGAACTGTTCTTGTGATTCAGGTTATGGGCCACTACTTCCAGGGCCGTTTCAAATAATGAATTACGGAGTATGTTGAGTTCGGCACTGAGGCTGTTCTTCATGGTGACCATCGTTTCCAGTTCCGCTGCTGAAAAATACGCGGCATTAGTAATGGAATTGGTCATCATTTCATGGAAGCCAAGACCGACGAGGTAATTGGCGGTTTTTTCGCGGATCACTTCGCGGGCATAGTTGTCTTCCACCGCGGGCGTGATGGTGATCGCTTCGGGGATATCGATATTGTCGAGCCCGTCGATCCGCACGATCTCTTCCACGATATCGGCGGGCAGACTGATATCGGGTTTGTGGTATGGCACGGCCACCCGGAGCTCATCAATACCTTCCTTGATAATTTCAAACCCAAGGCTGGTAAGGATATTCTTTACGCTGTCGGGATGGTAATTCTTGCCGCTCAGTTTCTTGATATAGTGCCACTTGATCTGTACATCGGCCTTGTCTTTTTTCTTTGGATAGATATCCACGATTTCAGAAGCAATTTCACCTCCACAGATCTCTTTGATCAGTAAAGCAGCACGTTTCAGCACATTCACTGTAGCAGAAATATCCGTTCCCTTCTCAAAGCGGCTGGCCGCATCCGTACGCAGGTTGTGCCGGAAAGAAGTTTTTCGCAGACCGATGCCTTCAAAAAAGGCGCTTTCCAGGAAAATGGTGGTTGTTTTTTCGGTGACCCCGCTGTGCAATCCGCCAAATACACCGGCAATACACATGCCGCCCTCTTCATCACAGATCATCAGGTCATCGGCACTCAGGCTTCTTTCCTTTTCATCCAGGGTCACAAATTTGGTACCCTCCGGTAAATTCTTCACGATCACTTTGCGGCCCCGGATCAGGTCGGCATCAAAGGCATGCAGCGGCTGCCCGGTCTCATGCTGGATATAATTGGTGATATCGACAATATTATTGATCGGGCGGAGACCGATGGCTTTTAATTTCTGTTTCAGCCAGGCGGGTGACTCGGCAATGCTGACATGGCTGATGCTGACACCCGAATAACGGGGACAGGCAGCGTCGTTTTCAATGACTACTTCGATCGGAAAGCTGAGGGACTCGGCTTTCATGCTATTGCTGGTCGGAAGTTTGGGACGCAGGTCTTTTTTATCATGATGGCTCAGGTAAGCACATACATCGCGGGCCACCCCCCAGTGACTCATCGCATCCATCCGGTTGGGCGTAAGACCGATCTCATAAATAATATCTTCGTAAGGCTGAAAATACTCTGTGGCAGGGGTACCCACTTTGGCATCGGCCGGTAATACCATGATCCCGGCATGCGACTGACCAAGTCCGATCTCATCTTCGGCACAGATCATTCCATGACTTTCCACACTGCGGATCTTTGCCACTTTCATGGTCAGGGGTTCGCCATTAGTGGGATAAATAGTAGTACCCACTGAAGCCACCACTACTTTCTGGCCTGCGGCCACATTGGGTGCCCCGCAAACGATCTGCAGGGGTTCAGCGCCACCGGTATTTACTTTGGTAAGGGTCAGTTTATCGGCATTCGGGTGCTTTTCGGTATGTAATACTTCCCCGATCACCAGGCCTTTCAATCCGCCTTTTACTTCTTCGTAAGGGTGCATGCTCTCTACTTCCAGTCCGATCGAGGTCAGGATCCGGCTCAGCCGCTCAGGGTCCACTGTAACAGGCAGGTATTCGCTCAGCCACTTATAGGAAATCGTCATGTTCGCTTGCTTCTTTTAATAGCTGCGAAGATAAAGGAAACGGCGGGAAGTGCGGACCGGCGGTTACTTACATCCGGTAGCAGAACGCGTTAATATTCATGCCGGCCCCAACGGAGGCAAACAACACAATATCACCGGTTTGCAGGTCATGATTGTCCCAGAGTCCGCGTTTCACCATGTCGAATAAAGTAGGAATGGTGGCCACGGAACTGTTGCCGAGTTTATGGATACTCATGGGCATGATATGTTCAGGGATCTCCCGGATATTATACAGTTTGAATAAACGGCGGATGATCCCTTCATCCATTTTTTCGTTGGCCTGGTGGAT
>CALRQQ020000123.1:0-8608 GCA_943370345.1 Chitinophaga pinensis | reverse complement strand
CACAATCACTATTGCCTTTATTCTATATGCTCTTTCTGATTAATATAGAAACACAGACTTTTAGACACCCATTTTAAAAATATGTGGACTTCCCTAACATTTCCAACAATATCCACAACTTGTACAGTCTTGCGTTTCCTTCACATTGTGCGAGCCTGTCTTTAGGTAATTTTAGGAACGACCATGAATACCACCCTTCCTAAAAATTTCACCACTTATCCGGACCTGATCCTGGCAGGGTTCTTAGGCAGGATTAATTACCAGGTGGCTGAACAAATCAAAAATCGCGCTCGTTACTCGGTCTTCTCTGCCTGGGGCATATCAGGAAAGATTTGGTGGGAAGAAAAAACGAAACATTGGTGTGCTGAGATAACCAAAAAAGAAATAAAACTTGCAACAATAAGCGCAGAAACGATCGAAGACCTTGTCTTCAATATCCAAAAACACTACGGCTGGAAATTAGTCTATTCATCTTTTTAAGAATGCCCGTGGAGGCAATGCCTATCTGATATTTCTCATCATTTGGAGCTTTATTAGGAAGATGGAAATAGTATATATTATCCCCGCTATCGAAAAAGGTTGTAAATGAAATGATAGGTTATATTAATCGTAAGCGAATAGGATCTGCTTGAACTGCAGCAAACAAAACGCCAAGAAATGCGCCATGCCCGTGCGGCAGTGGGATCAAATTGAAAAATTGTCACGGTAAAAGTTAAGGATTCCGTCTGCAGTTCATCTGGCACCGGCTGTTGCGTCGCACTACGTTCATCGTTCTGATCAATGGGCAACTCAGTTGTTGAGTTCCTACTCTTTCATCCTTACTCCTTCGCGAATTTCTTGACAGGCTTTGTCAAAAACAAGGTCTGCACCTTCTTTGCCATTCCGGTTGGTCTTCGGTTAGCGGAAATAAACCGCTCTTGCCATCGCTTTTGCGCTTTCGGCGGCATAAACCGTTCGCTGCCGTTCTCTTTTTATTCCACGGTCGCCAATTTATTATCCGTCCAAACCTTGCTTTTCCCAAATCCTGTTTCAAGAAGGGGTTGCTACGATAAGAACGAACGAGGCATTGGCCGAGTTTATTTTTTACATCACTTAAAACAAATGTTATGGAAATCATCGCAAGACTGACAGCGGACGCCGCTGTTAAAACACTCAAGGACGAAAGGCAGGTAATTAATTTTTCAGTAGCCATCAATGACAGCTACAAACCCAAGGGGTCGGATCAGGCAACCAAACTGGTCACATATGTGGACTGTTCCTACTGGGCCAATCCCGGTATTGCGCAGTACCTCACCAAGGGCACACTGGTGGAACTTTATGGGCGCATCGGGGTTAGTGCCTACCTAAACATGCAGGGGGAAGCCAAGGGATCACTCCGCTTCCATGTCAATCATATCAAGTTGCATGGCAGGAGTAATACCACTGTCAAAGCGCAGGAAGTATCTACACCGGTAATTGCCGGTGAACTCACCGAACCTGTGGAAGATTTACCATTTTAACCATATTCCGGGAACCCGGTTCCCGGAATTGCTTCTACTCATTTAAAATCAATTTATTATGGCACACGAAATCAATTTCAATGAACGCACTGGACAGCACAGCTTTTTTTCGGTAAAAGAAAAAGCATGGCATGGTTTGGGTCAGTTAGTTGACCAGTACCCCACCAGCGCGGAAGCCCTCCGCTTTGCGGGGCTGGATTATGAGGTAGTAAAAGAGGACCTGTACACAACATCCTTTAATGACGCTGGACAGGCAATGGATTCTACCAAAAGGGTAAAAACTCATTATGCCACCGTCCGTAAAGACACAGGCGATATTTTGGGGGTAGTCGGCAAGGACTATGAAATAGTCCAGAATCTGGAAGCATTCAGTTTTTTTGATGCTATTGTAGGTGGCGAGGGAATCCAATATGAAACTGCCGGGGCATTGGGTAAGGGCGAGCGCATTTTTATCACTGCCAAACTACCGGAGTATATCAAAGTAGGTAGGGAGGATCTTATCGAACAGTATTTATTTCTGACCACCTCTCACGATGGTTTTGGGAGTATTACCGCCGCTTTTACACCCGTTCGGGTAGTTTGCCGCAATACCCTAAATGCCGCTCTGAAAAACCAAAGCAACTGTGTTAAAATCCGCCATACTGTAAACGCCAAAGAACGGCTGGAACAGGCTCATAAACTGATGGGTATTACCACCACTTTGAGCGCAGAACTGGAATCCATCTTTAACCGCTGGTCAAAAGTCAGGATTGCAGATCCGGAGGTAAAAAAACTGATCCAACAGGCCATGTGTCCCAATAAGGAAGTTTACAATAACCTGCAGGCAGGAAAAGACGATGAACTAAGTACAGCCTTTAAAAACATCTGCGATACCGCCTTTAGCTACGCTATGTCTAATGAAACCCAGCAGATGGACACCACAAGGGGAACACTGTATGGCGCATATAACAGCGTAACCGGCTATTTTCAGAATGTACGTCAGTATAAAAATGACGAAGCCAAACTAAAATCCCTGTTATATGGCGGTATCGCCCAGCAGCGGACACAAAAAGCCTTTGACCTTTGCCAACAATTTGAAAAACAGCAATTTGTAGGGGTATACAATTAAACCGGATAGAAAAAGAAAGGGGCTTAGGCCCCTTTTTAATGCCTGGAAGCTGCCGCCCAATATTGAGGGTAGAACTACAAAAGGGGGCGGCAGCTTGGCTTGTGTAAGGAAATTTACTGAACCACAATTCACATTGCTTCCAGGGTAATTCATACTAAATTTAAAACATCGATATTCCTATAAGTGCAAATAATTCTATTATGACTATACCATTGAAAAAAAGAGAGCTCTTTTACCATAAAATACCTTTGCAGACTATCAAGTCTTTGGAAAGAACGAACTATGGAAAAATAGTCAAGACTGGCAAGGGGGCATCTACAAAAGTCAGAATGAAAGCGGTTGGCAAAGAATATGAAATCAAAATCCGGTCAGATTATTTCACAAACAAACCCCAATCCTTCAAATTCGGTACTTCTGAAAAGAAAGTAAATTTTAATGGAAAACAAAATAATTTAGTTCTAGAAAGAATCTTTTTTAATAACCACTCCAACAATGTTCTGACGGGGCAGATCTCGTCCTTTTATAGCAAATGTTATTCTAAAACAGCAAAATACAGATACAGACTAATAATTCCTTTAGTAAAAGAATTACATTTTCATTACCAGATAGAGGAAACTGTCTTTGAGAGCGATTTAGGATATAGTACAAGAAATGGGGTTACCTGCGCAATAGGCGGTGAAATCTTTCATGTTGATATCATTCATGACAAAGAAAAGAACTACTTTTTGTCTATCCATTCGCAGGGAAAACAATCGTTTAAATCATTTAGTGAAAAAGCCTTTGCTGTTAAAAATGGCATAGGATATATGACTGGTTACCTGGCTGGTGATAAAGGATATTTTTTTGCCTATTCGAACGCAAAGATGGAAACTCCAAAACATGTTTATTTTGTTACTTTCCGTAAAACCATTCAATCATTTTACAGCCCCATACACTCCAATCCTTATTCCTGGACGTCATCTATCCCTAGAAAAACAGCAGATTCTTTATCCAAAAGGGGAGATATTAAACCCATCTCGCAGGATATTTTTTCCGGTCTTTGTCAAAAATTGCATGAATCAACTGAATTTACTTCTGTAATTATGTTGATACTGGAATCCGCTACCGCTTCCTTACTATTCATGCCAGGCGGTTTTGCCATCGCTTTAGAGAGTTTATCTAAGCTCATTTTGAAAGAATCTAAGCCTCTGAAACTTAAACCAGTTCCCAGCAAAATAATGAAGGGAATTTTAAAGCAATACAAAGAAATAATTGATCAATACTCAGCGGAGATTACTCCTGAGATCAGGTCTTTACTGCATCACAGGTTAGAGCAGATTAATCAACCTACCAATAAAGCAAAGCTCAGGCTTCCCTTTGAATTACTTGGTCTTGAATTGAGTGAGAAAGATCTCCAAATCCTCGATTCCCGTAATGATTTTTTGCATGGTCAGATACCTGATATAACCAAAGCAGGAAAGGAAAGATCTTTAGAAAGAAAAAATAAGGATATGTATTATGCTGCCTTACGGTTCTCAACCCTACTAAATAAACTAATATTCAAATGGCTGGCCTATGATGGCCATATCTTAAACCAGGTAAGAATTCATGGGAAATGGGTGGGGATCCGATGTAATGAACCATACTATATTAAGCTCTAAAATAAATTTAGCTACTTATCATTCTTTATTCAATTTCATTACTACACAAAGTTCGGCCTTTGGCTGCCGGGCGGCCAGGAAATTCCGGCATAAAAAGACCTTAACTAAGGCTACTACTTATTGGATTTATTCCGTTGCTTCCAGGCCTTTGTTGCCAAAAGCCGGTGGTTGTTCCATAATCAATTTTTAAATCAAAAAATGACATTATGGAAAAGGAAATCACAACCCAGGATTGGAACATGGTCAGCGAAGTGGAATTGGTGTACAAATCAAAGGTGAAACCATCTCAGCGGCTTCAGATTAAAAAGTCCTCAGATGTGCAGGAATTATTACGCCAAATCTGGGATGAAAACAAGATTGAACTTGTGGAACAGTTCAAGGTAATTTTATTAAACCGAAATAACCGGGTGTTGGGCTTTTTTGAAGCCTCCTCCGGAGGTGTTTCCGGAACAGTTGCTGATCCCAAATTAATATTTATGGCAGCCTTAAAAATGAACGCCTGTGCACTGATTATCGCTCATAACCATCCAAGCGGCAACAAACTTCCCAGCGAAGCTGACAAAAGCCTTACTCTTAAGATTAAAGAGGGTGCAAAATTGCTGGATATGTCTCTACTTGACCATATCATTGTAACTACGGAAGAGTGTTTTTCCTTTGCAGACGAGGGGCTTCTCTAAGCCCCTTTTTGTATTCCACCCATTCTATCGAGGGGCAAATTTTGCCCTTGTGTTTTCTACGAGTATCCCCCATAGTAACTTTATATTCTAAATATACAGTGTACCTGTTCCCGCACACGGCAAGATGTACAAATGTGGCCACATTTGAGCATCTTGCCCCTTCACTCGGAACTCGTGCGGGGAACCACTGCCATCATTGTGGAGATTGAAAACGTGAAGAGAAATGAGCAACCATATCTCGGTAAAACGCACGCTGATCCTGAAAATCAGGATAAACAGTCAGGAAAAAAAACTGATTGATCAGTACCGGCAAAAAAGTACCGAAAAAACAATCAGTAATTACATCCGCAAGCTGGCTTTACAAAAGCCCATAACCATCCGGTACAGAAACGAATCCGCAGATGAGTTTCTGTACGAAATGATTGACCTCAAAAAACAACTAAACGGAATCGGCAACAATTTCAACCAGGCAGTCCACAAACTACATACCCTGGAAAGAATCCCAGAATTCCGGTGTTGGATACAGGAACAACAAAACACCCAAAAAGTCCTGATAAATTCAATTGAAAGTATCCGTGTCAGAATCAACAAACTATACGAACAATGGTTGCTAAAATAACAACACCTGCCAGAATACTCGCAGCCCTGAATTATAATGAAAATAAAGTTAAACAGGGCAAGGCTCAATGCATAGATGCAAATGGCTTCCTCCATGAATTGCATGAACTATCATTTAATCAAAAACTGCATGGATTTGAAAGGCTCAATCAACGTAATGAAAGGGCCCAGACGAAAACACTCCATATCTCCCTGAATTTTGACCCATCTGAAAGACTCTCCAAAAACAAACTAAATGCAATTGCCTCAGCTTATATGAAAGGTATTGGTTTTGACAGTCAGCCCTACCTCGTTTATCAACACTTTGATGCCGGCCATCCACATATTCATCTGGTAACTACAACCATCAGGGAGGATGGCTCTCGGATCAACACCCATAATATTGGTCGCATTCAGTCAGAGAGAACGAGAAAAGAATTGGAGTCAGTTTTTGGCCTTGTTGTGGCATCCAGAAAACAACGCTCACAACTAGATCTGATTAAACCACTTTCCTCTAAAGTACTTTATGGAAAAACGGAATCTCAAAAAGCCATCAATCTGGCTGTAAACACGGTCTTGCAAAACTATCTTTTCAGTTCTCTACCAGAATTCAATGCCATTCTTCAACAATTCAATATCTGTGCCGACCGGGGAGCTGAAGATAGCAGGGTTTATAAACACCGGGGTTTACAATACAGAATACTTGATCAATCCGGGAACAAAATCGGAGTACCGATCAAAGCCAGTTTGTTAAGTGGAAAACCTGGACTAAGCAAACTTGAACAACTCTTTGAAAAAAATAAACCATTGAAAGAGCCCTATAAACAGCATTTGCGACATGCCATAGACGAGACATTATTGCTAAAGCCATATAATCTTGACGATCTGGCTAAACTGCTCATACAAAAAGATATTCTTACCCTATGCAGGAAAAGCACTGATGGTAGGGTGTATGGCATCACCTTTATTGACCAGAGAAACAAAACCGTATTTAATGGCAGCGACGTAGGCAAAGGATACAGTGCAGCACATTTGAAGGAAAAGATGAGCCAAATGCCACATGACCTGGTTTCCAAGCCTCTTGAATCATCCTCGGAATCTGCCAAGCCCGAATTACCAGAAAATCTTATTGAAATATTACTGCAACCCGAACAGGATTTTAACCTGCAACCCAGCGGTTTATTAAAAAAGAAAAGAAAACGGAAACGCAAATATTTAGGACTCTAAAAAGTGAGTTATGTCTAATACTGGAGAAAATGAAAAGGATCTACGCAAGATAGCAGACCTTACCCGCCTGGCTTCAATCGGAGTATTACTGCTACATTTATATTTCTATTGTTATAGCTACTTTGCAGTGCTTAATTTTCGGTCAGGCATATCCGATAGATTATTGGGAAATATCAGCCATACCGGTCTTTTCAGCAACTTCAACAACAGTAAGCTCCTGGCACTTATGTTACTGAGCATTTCCATGCTGGGTACCAAAGGCAAAAAAGCAGAAGAGTTACACCCCAAAAAAATAGTCTACTTAGTTATATCTGGCTTAGGAGTATATTTCGGGAGCCAGCTTTGGTTAAGTGCCCCTGTAAGGTTGGAGACAAAAGTATTGGGTTATGGAGGTCTTGTCGTAACAGGCTATCTTTTAATTCTGGCCGGTGGTAATCAACTTAGCAGATTGATCCAAATAAAGCTGGCTAAGGATATATTCAACGAAGAAAATGAAACCTTCCCACAAGAGGAAAGGTTGCTCCAAAATGAGTACTCCTTCAACTTCACCGCTCAATATCAATTAGCAAAGACTATTAGGAAAAGTTATATTAACATTATCAACCCGTTTCGGGGAACAATTATTACTGGGACACCCGGTTCTGGTAAATCATGGTTCGTTATACTCCCACTGATCAGACAGATGATCGAGAAAGGCTATGGGATGTTTATCTATGATTTTAAATTTGATGCCCTCTCCAAACCTGCATATAACTGGATGCTGTTAAATCAGAAAGCTTACAGGAATAAGCCATCCTTCTATTCGATCAATTTTGATCGGCTTTCGTACTCGCACAGATGTAACCCGATTGACCCTACCACTATGCTTGATATTACAGATGCCGCCGAGTCAGCCCGAACTATTCTTTTAGGATTGAACAGGGAGTGGATCAAACGGCAGGGAGACTTCTTTGTCGAATCGCCCATCAACTTTGTGACAGCCGTGATATGGTATTTACGTAATTACGGAAACGGGTGTTTCTGTACTCTTCCCCATGTCATCGAACTGATGCAGGTAAATTATGAAGACCTATTTCCGGTGCTTACGACCCAGCCGGAGGTTCAGGTTCTCATGAACCCGTTTATATCCGCCTTTGAGAATGATGCTATGGAACAACTGGAAGGTCAGATTGCCAGCGCCAAAATCTGTATGGCCAGACTAGCATCCCCTCAATTGTATTGGGTACTTTCCAGTAACGACTTTACACTGGATATCAATGACCCTAATCACCCTAAAATCGTCTGTGTTGGTAACAATCCGGAAAAACAGTCAATCTATAGTTCCGTACTATCGTTATTTCACACAAGACTTGTGAAAATCATCAATAAGCCAGGTAGACTCAAATGCGGGACCATTTATGATGAATACCCAACCGGGTTCTTTGATCTGATGGACTCCTTAATCGCCACGGGCAGGAGTAATCAGGTTGCCGCTGTTTTGGGAATGCAGGATATTAGCCAACTGAAACGCGACTATGGAAAAGACCGGGCTGATGTACTCATGAATATCTGTGGTAATTTAATCAGCGGACAGGTGATGGGGGAAACCGCCAAATTATTGTCAGAACGGTTTGGCAAGATTATTCAACGCCGCGAAAGCCTATCCATAAACCGGACAGACACTTCTTTAAGCCGATCCTACCAATTAGATAATGCTGTTCCGGCTTCCAAAATATCCGGCCTTTCATCAGGGGAGTTTGTTGGTATGGTTTCAGATAATCCTGACTGTAAAATCAAGCTGAAGATCTTTCATAGCGAAATAATTCAGGATAGTACGCAGGTAACCGCAGAAATGAATCTGTTTCAGGAGATCCCGAAAGT
>CALRQQ020000122.1:0-8616 GCA_943370345.1 Chitinophaga pinensis | reverse complement strand
TCCAACCTGGTATTCCTGATCGATGTATCGGGGTCCATGCAGGGACCTGAACGCCTGGGATTGGTGAAAGCCTCTATGAAAATGCTGGTGGAGCAATTGCGTGAACAGGATAAAGTGGCGATCGTGGTGTATGCCGGTGCAGCAGGACTGGTACTTCCTTCCACCTCTGGTGAGGATAAAGAAACGATATTGGAAGCCATCGAAAAGCTGGAAGCGGGTGGGTCCACTGCCGGTGGAGCCGGTATAAAACTCGCCTATAAAACCGCCCGTGATTATTTTGTCAAGGGCGGGAATAACCGGGTGATCCTTTGCACCGATGGTGATTTTAATGTGGGTGCCAGCAGTGATCAGGATATGGAGACCCTGATCGAGCAGGAAAGAAAGAGCGGTGTGTTTCTTACCGTACTGGGTTATGGAATGGGTAATTACCAGGATGCCAAGATGCAGAAACTGGCTGATAAAGGAAATGGCAACCATGCCTATATCGATGGTATCACCGAAGCGAAGAAAGTACTGGTGAATGAATTTGGTGGTACGTTATTCACCATTGCCAAAGATGTAAAACTGCAGATCGAATTCAATCCCGCCAAAGTACAGGCATACCGCCTGATCGGTTATGAGAACCGGATGCTGGCCAGGGAAGATTTCAATAATGACAAGAAAGATGCCGGCGAACTCGGCAGCGGGCATACTGTGACCGCCTTGTATGAAGTGATCCCGGTTGGTGTAAAGAGTTCATTCGTGGGCTCAGTTGACCCGCTGAAGTATCAGCAGCCCAAAGAAGAGCCGAAGGTAAAAGAAGGAACAGATGAAATTCTTACAGTGAAATTCCGCTATAAGGCGCCGGATGGGGATGTGAGCAAACTCATCGAACATCCGGTAATTGATCAATCCATTCCCATTGCAAAAGCCTCAGAGAACTTCCGCTTTGCCGCTGCGGTTGCCCAGTTTGGAATGCTTTTGCGTAACTCGGAATTTAAAGCAGCGGCCAGTTTTGACAATGTGCTCAGCCTGGCACGGAAAGCAAAGAACCATGATGAGGAAGGATACCGGGCAGAATTTGTCCGCTTAGTGGAAAGTGCGCGTTTGCTGAGCAAGGGAAAGAAACCGCTGCCGGTGGAAGAGGAGGAAGAAGATATTCTGCCCGTTAGTAAACGATAGTCTGTATGCTTTATCAAGGGACTGCCTTGGATAGTCGCCAACTTTTAAAAATGAATGCTTATGCGAAATACTATAGTCCTGTTATTATTGCTGCTATGTTTTAAAGCCCGATCTCAATCTGGAGCCCGTTCGGTTATCAGTGATACTAACTATCATTTCAGAACAATCTGTGGACCAACAAAGTCTGCGGAAGATATGATGTGTGTGATAGATGGAGTGCTAGCAGATGCTGTTGCATTGAAAAATTTAAACCCCGCCCTGATTGATAGTATTTTTATTTTAAAGGAATCACTTAAAAATTCTTTTCCCTGTCGCCCACCCAGGCCGGTAATCGTTATCTATACAAAGCGAAATTCACAGGCGGGATTTACTATCCGCGATAAAGATGACCAGGCTCCTTTGCCTGGGGCAACCGTCAGCTTCATTTCCACCGATAGGAGTGATACGCTGATGTATGTGGCCGATTCAGCAGGTCTGGTGAGCCGGAGGGACCTTAAGAAAGGGAAGTTATATGATATACTCGTGACGGCCACCGGGTACAAATCTTTTGCCGGATCTGTTAGTGCTATCAGAAGCAGTACTATTGAACTGGAGCGGGATTTAATTACAGGACCGGAAGTGATCATATCATCTGGTATTGTATGCCGGTGTAGTCGCAGGTGTGTGGGGCATTTTCAGCAAATTTCGCAGGGATGTGGGGTACAGACGATGATGATCATTGATCAGCGATCTGAAGTGGTAACAGAACGGGTGAGAAACTGTAATATGAGCGTTTTCCCAAATCCCGTTCAACGTGGCCAACAGCTTACCCTAAAGTGGTTGACCGGTTATTTCCCTTCCGGTTCAATCCGGGTGCTAACAATGGATGGGAAGCAAGTGTTAACAGTACCAGTGAATGAGGGTCAGAAACAGGGATTGATCCAGGTGCCTGTTTCACAGGGCTGGGCTCCGGGGGTGTATATTTTTCAACTGGTTTATGCAAATGGCAGGCCGGGTGCATCTGAAAAAGTAATTCTTCAGTAAAACACTCACTATGTCCAAAGCCATTCAGTTAACCGTTGCCGAGCCCTGTCATGAGAACTGGGATAAGATGAACCCTGTACAGCAGGGACGATTTTGCGGATCCTGCCAGAAGCAGGTCGTGGATTTTTCGGTCATGAGTGACCGGGAGTTGTTGCAGTTTTTTCAGAAGCCTTCTACAGGGTCGGTCTGTGGACGGTTCATGAACGATCAATTGGATCGTAAACTGGAGCAGCCGGCCAAAAAAATAACCTGGTTCCGTTATGCCTGGCAGATCCTGTTGCCCGCTTTATTCGTAACTAAGGTATCGGCACAACGTACAATGGGCAAGCTGGCAGCCCGACCGGTACCGGATACGATCCGTCGTTTGGAAATAGATATGCCCCTTGTAATGGGTATGGTAGTAAGGGTGCCAGACCGCAAACCTGAAATTGATTCGGCAATCAAGAATATTCAAATGATCCGGAGAGAAGTAATAAAAGGGATTGTGACTGACAGTATGGGTCAGCCGATTCCTTATGCCAGTATCGATCCGGGTAATGGGAAGGCCCGTCCGGCAGATGGAAACGGAGAGTTTGAACTCGATGCGGTATTTATCAGTCAGGGACAATCGTTACGGATCAGTTCAGTCAATTTTGAATCGAAAGTTGTATTGATTGATAAAGAAAAAGCGATACGTGAAGGTTTGCAGGTAAAGCTGGACGCAAAAGCTGCGTTGCCGGAAGCAGTGATTGCCTGTTATCCGGAACTTAGAAAAGGAATGGTGACAATGGGAGCCGTCAGCACGGTAACCCGTAAAATGGAGAAAGCAGAGATCATTCTCCTGCCCGAAGTCAGATCCGGACTGCATGTGTATCCCAATCCCATCAGCCAGGGGCAATCATTGACCATCAGTATCGATAAACCGGAAGAAGGGTATTATACGTTCATCCTCTCCGCTCTGAGTGGTCAGTTGCTGAAACAGGAAGAACGCTGGATCGATGCAGAGGCCCGCGTACTGACCATTCAGCCGCCTGCTCTGCCAGCCGGAACCTATATACTCGCGTTGGTGAATAAACGTTCAGGTAAGCGGGAGAGTGAGAAAGTGATCATACAGTAAAGCAGGTGTTCGCTGTTAGCTGTCAGGCGTTAGCCCTTCGGTACGCCGGGTTGTTAATTGCAGAACCCCTGGTATTTGTTCTGGCGGCTACTCAGGATGACAACAACCCGTGTCATCCTGTGGAAAGCAGGTAAACAACAGTCTATTCTTTGATGGTTAAATCTTAATAACCAACAGTATCTCGTTTTACGAAATGCCTTTCGTACTTCGTACTTCGTACCTCGTACTTTGTATTACCGGTATCCCGGATGAAACTGTTCCAACGTTTTCCGCAGGAATTCGCGGTCCAGGTGGGTATAGATCTCCGTGGTGGTGATACTGGCATGTCCCAACATTTCCTGCACAGCACGGAGATCGGCACCTCCTTCTACCAGGTGGGTGGCAAAGGAATGACGGAACGTGTGGGGAGAGACGGTTTTTTTGATACTGGCTTTAAGGGCCAGGTCCTTGATGATATAGAAGATCATGATCCGTGAGAGTTTGCTTCCCTTTTTATTCAGGAACAGAAAATCTTCGTTGCCTTTTACAGGTTGGGTATGTACCCTCACCTGATTCTTATAGATCGTGATGTACTTGATGGCGTTTGCGCCAATGGGGATCAGGCGTTCTTTATCACCTTTACCGGTCACCCGGATAAATCCAAGATCGAGATAGAGGTGTGATATTTTGAGGCCCACTACTTCACTTACCCTTAGTCCGCAACTGTACATGGTTTCCAGGATGGCTTTATTGCGCGGACCTTCCGGACGGCTCAGGTCGATCTGGCTGATCATTTTCTCGATCTCTTCAAAACTCAATACATCGGGCAGGGAGCGTTTCAGTTTCGGGGCATCTAATAACAGGGTGGGGTCCTTTTTGCAAATGGATTCCATCAGGCAGTATTTGTAAAAAGCCTTGATCCCGGAGATCATGCGGGCCTGGGAGCTGGCCGTCATACCCAATTCGGCAATCCATTTAAGAAATCCCTGCAGGTCTTTCAGCGTAACGGCATCCGGTGTAATGGTCTGGTCCCGGGTAAGCAGGTAATGCGTGAAATGCTCCAGGTCCCGCAAATAGGCTTCCACCGAATGATCCGAGAGGGATTTTTCGAGCTGGAGATACGCTTTGAAGCCTTTTTTGTAGGAGAGCCACATGGGAAGGGCAGGAGGTTTAAGATGTTTAAAAGGTTTAGGAAAGCATTACCAATATCACGATCTCTTTTTCGCTCTTACAACTGTTTGCCCTCTTTGCTCCACCCACAGGGCTAACAGTTGTATTAAATTTAAAAGGCGACATCCTGCAGCCTGTTACTGAAAGTTGTCGCCTTTTAAATCAGGAGTTATATTTATTTATCATCTTTCCAATCAGTGGGTGTTAACTTTTTCTCTTTGGTGATCCATTCTTTGTTGGAAAGGATCCTGACCCAGATACGGTCATTGGTCACATTCACCGAATCGATATGATCGTGGAGGGCATCGTAGTCGATCTCCAGTTTTTCACCAAAGGTCATCATGGCTTTTTTGCCGGAACTCATGTCTTCTACATAAATATTTCCCCGGTCGGTATTGACCAGCAGATTTTCGGAGATGGAGAATTTTTTATCAAAACTGTTGATACCACTGCTTTTGAGGCTGAAGCTCTGACTTTTGTCGTAGGGCAGTTTGATCTGGAATCCGCGGCCTGTCTGGCAATCATTGAAAAGCACATACGCTACATCACTGTTGCGGAAAAAGCAGCGGACAAAATCCTTATTGATATTTACAGAAGTACCCAGCAGGTAGGTAAATCCGGTCTTACGGTCGGCACCAAGCCCTTTATAGCTCCAGATAATGCTGTCGGCCTGGCAATTGTTAGCGGTGATGAATACGGTAGGTTGTTTTTCATGTGTGCCGGTGAATTTGATCGTGTCTTTCAGGCAAACAGTATCGCAAAAAAGTTTAGGCGCGGGAGCGGTTTTATTGTTACAGGAAACAGTGGCAGCCATTACCAGGACGGCCAGCATGGGAAAAAACGTTTTCATGTCTGTTGATTTGATTCCGGCAAAAATAGTTAATGACCTGCTGTGAATGAAAATTCTTTTGTCCCTGCTCGATGAAATGGCTCAATCATTATCTTCGGGGCCATGAGTAAGATTCCCCCCGTCAATCTCCGGTCATTCAAGGCCAGGGCCCGTCACCGTAAAACGGCTATGCGCCGTTTCCTCTCCAAACTGGAAAAGCAGTCTCCCCGGGGGCTGGACCAACAGATCGCCGTATTGGAAAAGGATGTATGGAAGGAAACAGATTGCCTGTCCTGCGCCAACTGCTGCAAGACAATGACACCGACCTACAATCCCAAAGACCTCAAGCGGATCTCGGCTCATTTCAAGATGACAATACCGGAGTTCAAGAAAAAGTATCTCAAACAGGAGCGGGGTGGTGAACGTGACTGGATGAACAAGTGGACGCCCTGTCAGTTCCTCAACCTGGAAGATAATAAATGCTCCATCTATGCCATCCGCCCTGAGGATTGTTCCGGGTTCCCCCACCTGAGCAAGAAGTTCAAGGATTATGTACATATCCATAAGCAGAATGTGGAATATTGTCCGGCGACGTATAAGCTGGTGGAAAAGATGCAGGAGAAGCTGGAAGCTAGAGGCTAGAAGCGAGAGGCTAGAAGCTAGAGGCGAGAGGCTAGAGGCTAGAGGGACCTTCTAAGAAAGACTGCTTATAAGTTTGCTCAACATGGCAAATGTGGAGTTTATCAATTTTTCCAGTTTCAACAACTGTGATGATTCGAGGTAGCCTGTCCTCAGGCATATTTCAATTTGGGTATCAATCTCAACAAGAGAACTACGTGAAATTTCAAAGAAACGTTTCTTTTCGTTTTTTGAAATTCGACCCGCCCCCTCAGCAAGATTACTGCAGACCGAAATTGCTGCGCGTCTTAATTGAGAAACTAACCCATATCTTTCTGTGTCAGGCAATTCGTTTGTTAAAAGAAATATCTCCCGGGTTATTTCCATGGCTGTTGTATAGACCATTAATCGCTTATGACTTAAATTAAGCATTGTTCTTTTTTTTGATAGTTTTCCTCAGGAGGGGCTGTTCCCTTCTAGCTTCTCGCTTTTAGCTTCTCGCTTTCTCACAAATACACATCCTCCAGCAAAAAGTACTCCGTCTCTCCCCACTGCTTAATCGTGATAGCCAGAATATCGTACTGTATCCAGGGATTTCCGGGATTTTGACGCAGGTAGGCATTGGCCGCCCATTTGATGCTTTTGAATTTCTGTTTGTTCACGCTGCTTTCGGGGCGGGTGGATTCATTGCCTTTGCGTGTCTTTACTTCAATAAAATGCAGGAATTTCCCTCTGGAAGCGATAATATCGATCTCATGTGGGTGATGTATCCAATTCCGTTGCAGGATCTTGTACCCTTTGCCGGCCAGCCATGCAGCGGCCAGGTCTTCGCCTTCTTTTCCGAGTTCATTGTGCGCTGCCATAACTTATCTTTACAGTAAGTTAAACCAACACATTTTTCTTATGAAGGGAGTTTTCACGTTGAAAGGGGTTATTAAACACTACAATTGGGGAGGATTTTCCTTTATCCCCTCGCTTTTAAAACAGGATAACGGGGAGAAAAAACCTTTTGCCGAATATTGGTTAGGTACTCATCCCCTTGGCATTTCAACTGTGGAGTTTGAGAAAGGGGGCACCAGCGGGCTGGATATTCTTGCCGGTAATCTGCCGTACTTATTTAAGGCCCAGGAAGTAAAAGAAATGCTATCGATCCAGGCCCACCCCTCGAAGAAAGCAGCCGAGATCGAGTTTGCCCGTGAAAATGAAGCAGGGATCCCACTGGAAGCGGCCTATCGTAATTATAAAGATGATAATCATAAACCTGAAATGCTGGTGGCCTTAGGGGATTTCTGGTTGCTCCATGGATTTAAACCGGCTGATCAGCTGGAAGCCACTTTAGAGGCCGTACCTGAATTCGAAGTGCTTTTACCTGTCTGGAAACAGGGCGGATATCCCGGTTTGTATAAGTATATCATGGAAATGCCGGGTGAAATGGTAAACAAAATACTGGAACCACTGGTACAACGGGTGGTTCCGTTATATGAATCCGGAACACTGGAGAAAAATAACCCGGATTTCTGGGCGGGCAGAGCTGTGAAGACTTTTACCCATGACAATAATTATGACCGGGGGATCTTCTCCATTTATTTATTCAATATCGTTCATCTTAGTCGGGGAGAAGGCCTTTTTCAGGATGCCGGGGTACCCCATGCTTATCTGGAAGGCTTTAATGTGGAACTGATGGCTAATTCGGATAATGTGTTGCGTGGCGGGCTGACTCCTAAGCATATTGATGTACCGGAGCTGCTGAAACATGTGAAATGTGAAGCTACGGTACCCGTAATCATACATGGCAAGGCTGGAGAAGAAGGTGAGATCTGTTTTGACACACCGGCACCGGATTTCAGGCTCAGTCTTTTTGACCTGAAAGCGGGAGAAACCGTTTCCTTTACTCCAGAATCGGTTGAAATCATCCTGTTGACAAATGGGGTGGCCGAGCTGGATGACGATGAAAACCTGGTCAAATTGCAGTCAGGAAACCCTTCGGCGGTTGTTTTTCCGGGTCAAACCGTGTATCTGGCAGCGGCCACGGATTGTACGGTTTTCCGGGCCCGGGAGGGTATCCACAATCGTGAATAACTAGGTGGTCCATTTGGGCCAATTCAGTTAATTTTGCCTCACATAATAATCATTTTGTATGAAGATCTCTGGTCGTTTAGTCCTTTTCACGATAAGTCTGGTAGCGGTTGCCACAGCCTGTAAGTTTTATTTCGGTCCCGATATTGAATGGTCCGGCTTCTCTCCGGTGATTGCTATCGCTCTCTTCTCCGGCTTTATCATCAAAGAAAAAAGTAATTCTTTCATGTTCCCGCTGCTGGCCCTTTTATTCAGTGACCTTGCCATACAGGTTTTGTATAACCAGGGGTTATTTGATTATCCCGGTTTCTATGGCGGACAATGGAAACATTATGCTGTATTGCTGATCTCTACACTGATCGGATGGGGATTGAAAGGTCGCAGTTATGCTTCCCTGCTGGCTGGCAGCCTGGTGTCCCCGATGCTGTTTTTCCTGGTTTCCAATTTCATAGTATGGACGTCCATGGGTGCTGAAGCGATCTATCCGAAAACATTCAGTGGCCTGATGCTTTGTTATGAAGCGGGATTGCCCTTCCTTAAAAATTCTATGATGGCAACAATCATTTTTGTGCCGGCGATCGCATTGGGATATAACCTGATGACACAACGTAAAGCGGAGATCAGGTTAGCCTGATCAAAGCCAGTTAAAAAATTGAGATCCCGC
>CALRQQ020000121.1:0-8644 GCA_943370345.1 Chitinophaga pinensis | reverse complement strand
GCGCTTTACCGGTCAGACTGCCGGGTGCAGGCATGGGGTTGAATACTGCATCAAAGGATTTCTTAGCAAAGTTGCCCGCTGAAGTGATATAGGTGGCTCCACCGGTTGTGACTTCACCAACCGCATTCGCCACTACGCCATCTTTCAGGAAGGGTTCAGTGATATAGGTGATGTCATCAGTAATGATGGTACAACCGGCCGCTTTCAGTTCACGGATCCCATCCGCAAAATCACTCGCGGTTTCAATACCTGTACGGAAATATAATTGTGCTTTAGGTGCAATATCATGGATGATCTGCAGCATCGCCCGGCCTTCATCGGAACGTACAAAACGGGAATCCTTTAAAACAGTTACCGGAGTTGCATTAGTGGGATTTCCGGCACCGGGCAGATCTTTCTCACGTACATCATCAGATACGGTACTATTGACCGGATTAGAAGATGCGGAAGTTATCGTACCAAAACTGTTGGATAAAACCCCGATTTTGATGCCTTCTCCGCTCAGGTTGTACCCCAGACGTACGAGATTGGCTTTGACCGTTGAATCACCCTGCGTAGTGACAAGTCCGGTAGCCACTGTATTAAAATTAGTAAGAGCACGGTAATAGGGCCTAGCATACACGATCCGCGGCGAAAGATCTGGATCTGTATTCAGACTGAGCAGCTTATTGATCGGGAATAGTCCGGTGATGATCAGCTGGCTCGCATCCTCACCAAGCAGGTCGGTCATGGACCAGGGACCACCAGTACTGGTCAGTTTATTTTTTACATAGCCATACTCGCCAGCTTTCACGATCACATCAATAAATATTTTACCATTCTGTATATCAAAGAAAGGAGAAGGCGCGCCGTTATTCTGTACTACTGCCTGCAATTCAGAACCGATGATATTATTCACTTTTCCGGTCACGATCACGGTATCTGTGGCGGAACATCCGGGGTTGGAAGTAACAGTCAGTACATAGATGCCTGCTGAATTCACAGTAATGGTGGCTGCGTCAGGAGAAGTACTGATCACGCCACCATTCAGGGCCTGCCAGTTATAACTTACACCGGAAGTAGCAGAAGTACCCGTCAGCGTGGTAGGATTCTCAAAATCGAGTGCTTTATCCAGACCTGCATTGGCATCCGGAGGTGTACAGAGGTTGTAAGGCGCAAAATTTACGGATACACCTCCCTGCAAATTGATCTGCGTGCCACTCCAGAGAGCCCCATATACGGAAGAAGCCGGACCATTCGGGGTGCCGATCTTGATGGCCGCATAAGGCGCCCAAAGGGTACCCAGCCAACCGGCAGGATTGCCGTTACCATTGGAACCATTGGACATTTCGACGGCCGTTGTGTTATCACTGGTGTTGGTGGAACCGGTGCCATGTGTTTCCACATAGATACGGTTCGGCGAACCTCCGTTGATAGCACTGAATGCCGCTTTATTCAGGCGCATATCACCATGTATATAAATTTTAAAATCACCGGTAGCGGCATTATTGAAATTATAAATGATACTGCTGTTGGGACCTGTGGTGGTCAGTGATCTGAACACATAAACCCCCGGACCGGAAAGTGTAAGTGATTTATTATTTCCGAGGGTTACATTCCCATATGCACCCGGACTGATCGTTGCTGTATTCGATATATTGGTCGCACCGAAATTCGGGAAAGACGTGATCGGGGGCATGGAGGGGAGGTCTGTCAATACAGGTGTTCCATAAACTACCCCGCCCAATGGCGTTGGTCCGGTATACGGATAAACGGAAGAGGGAGAAGGCAGGGTGACTTTACCATACACTGTACCACCTCCCACGCTGACTTTCCCATTTGCATTGATATTACCTGTTTGTGGATTACCGCTGATACCCAGGATGGTTCCGGTACCTGTGGATATAACCGTACCGGTAACCCCTGCAGGGCTGAGTCCGGCAGACAGATTTCCTCTCACCTCATTGCTGCTGAACAATTGAATGGTTCCGCCACTATTGACATTACCGTTGATCGTTAAGGCGCCCGTGGACCTTATCAGGGAGTAACTGCCCACAGAGCCCAGGCCACCTCCCTGGATCGTTGCCTGGATATTACAGGAAGTGCCGATCAATACACCATATCCCGGGGCAGAAGGGGTGGTCTGACCAGGGGCTTGTTTGCCGCCGAACAGCACATAATCTGAGATACTGGTTTGTGCATACGAAACAGAACTGTACAATAAAACAATGAAGAAAAAGAAAGTACAGACAAGGCGGAATGGTGCTTTCGAAATGAAGTTCATTTCAGTTGGTTTTTGGTGTAATGCAAGAGATTCGGTTCGGTTGGTCAGTCGGATGGCTGGACTTCATATATCAATACGTATCATAACATGGATTTCTCCAAATGACGATCGATGTTGGCTACGCATCAGGCGCTACTGTGACTGCTTTTAAATAGGAATAGTGGGAAAAGGTAGGGGTATGGAATTTAAGACGATCAATAAACAGGTGGCATACTACCGTTTATTATCAACTACAAGATACATTTTTTTTCTAAGGACAAGTAATTATTTATACGTACTAAAGCTTGTTTAACTTTGAATAGTATATTGACAAACAAATATTTACAAAAAAAAGGTACTTAGTTTTAATTAAACTAATTACTGGTTAAATAGTTTGACAATTATCAACCTTTTTGATTTCTCAGAATCGACTACCTTACGCACTACTATGTATTACATCTGGAAAATATACTTCAGGATCACCGGCTGGAAACTCAGGGAGCCCTTTCCCGGTCCTTTACCTAAGGCTGTTTTGGCCGTAGGACCACACACGAGCTGGCAGGACTTTATCATTGGTCTGGCTACCCGAGGTCTGATGCGAATCGGACCCATTCATTTTCTGGGAAAAAAAGAATTGTTTGACGGGCCTTTTGGCTGGATGTTCCGGGCATTGGGTGGTAAACCAGTGGACCGTTTCAGTAACAAAGGCATGGTTGAACAGGTGGCAGAATTATTCAGTAATGACCCCAATTTCAAGATCGCCCTGGCACCGGAAGGCACCAGGAAGCGAGTGGATAAGCTCCGCAGTGGCTTTTATCATATCGCTGAAAAAGCAGGTGTACCGATCGTACTGGTGGGATTTGATTTTAAGACCAAACAGGTTTGTTTCTCCAAACCATTGTATCCTTCCAATGAAGAACAGGATATGAAAACGATCCTGGGGTTCTTTGCCGGCATAACCGGAAAGTATCCGGAGAAAGGGTTGCAACACCTGGTAAGCGGGAAGTAATAAGCCAGATGCCAGAAGAGGGATGCCGTATTACGGAAAACTTTTTTTCTTTTAGATACAAATACTCAGCAGAAGCTGTTTCCTTTTAGTTTCTTGCTTCCCGCTTACTAAACAGTTCCCATACATTCCGCTCCGTTATCTCGGCTACATGTTCAATTGAAACATCTTTTAAAACCGCCAGTTTCTCCACCACATATTTCAGATAAGCCGGCTCATTGCGCTTGCCCCTGAACGGTACCGGGGCCAGGTAAGGCGCATCGGTTTCAAGCACTACTTTTTCAAGGTCAATGGTTTCAAATACTTTATCCAGACCCCCGTTTTTGAATGTCACCACCCCGCCGATACCAAGATAAAAACCAAGATCCATGATCCGTTGGGCCTGTTCCACATTGCCGGAAAAACAATGAAAAACCCCTTTCAGTTTGCCGTTCTGATTCCGGTGCACCACTTCAATACACTCATCTGTTGAATTGCGGGAGTGGATGGCGATCGGCAGGTCAAACTCCAACGCCCAGCGGATCTGCTCTTCAAAGGCAAGGTATTGCTGTTCGGTAAAGGTTTTGTCCCAGTAAAAATCCAGCCCGATTTCTCCCACCGCCACAAACCCGCCCTTTTCCAGGTAATCGCGGACAATATTCAGTTCCTCCCTATAATTTTCCTTCACATAACAGGGGTGCAACCCCATCATTGGCTGACAAATTGCGGGAAACTGAGCAGCCAGTTCCACCAGCGCTCCATGTGATTCCGAATCGATGGCAGGAAGTAAAATATTCTTAACTCCTTCTTTTTCAGCTTTTTCGAGCATTTCTTTGCGGGTCTCTGCAAATTCAGGAAGATAAATATGCGCGTGCGTATCTGTAATGGTCATGAAAAGGGGGTTCTGGCCGCAAAACTCCGCAAAAAACTTTAAGATTCCCTTAAACTTTTCGGTCCGGAATCCTTCCTAAAGAAGTTAACTTGTCAACCCAAATCAAAACAAAGTTTATGAAACGCAGGTTTATTACGGCTTCAGCCCTCTTTTCCAGCCTCCTTTTTACCAGTTTACTCTTTACTGCCTGTCAAAAAGAGCAAAGTCAGAGTGAGCAGGATGCTCAGGAAGTTGCGGCCTCCCGCATCTCCGGAGAGTCTGAATCAGAAGCAGAAACCGTATTCAATGGTGTATTCGATGACGCCATGGGTGTGAATGATGAAGTGGCACTCGGCGGAACCGGCGTTTTTGGCCGGTTGAATGTATGCCCCACCGTTACTGTCACCCGACTGAATCCCCCGGATCTTTTCCCGGTTCGCGTGGTAATGGATTTCGGCACCAATGGTTGTGTAGGGCCTGATGGTCACTTCCGTAAAGGAAAAGTGATCACTGTTTATACCAAGCGTTTAATCATACCTGGTGCAGTAGCCGAGACCGGTTTTGAAGGATTTTATGTGGATAGTGTACATGTGGAAGGTGCACACAGGATCAGCAATATCAGCACCGTGGTTACCCCCGGTATTCCCCCGGTTGATCGTAAATTCAGGGTAGTGGTGACCAATGGAAAACTGACCAGGCCCAACGGAAATTATGTATCCTGGAACAGCGAAAAAACGATCACACAGGTAGAAGGTCTCGGGACCTTGCTTCCATTGGATGATATTTTCAAAATTGAAGGGGGCAGCCGTGGTCAGGTCAAAAGAGGCAACCTGCTGGTTGGCTTCAATTCAACGATAACTGAGCCACTGATGAAACGCTTCAATTGCCGCTGGATCGCAAAAGGAATCGTCAAAACTACGCGGATAAATGCCGCCGTAAATAACCCCTGGATCGCAACCCTGAACTTCGGAAATGGCAGTTGCGATAACCTGGCCGTACTGACAATTAATGGAGTTTCTTACCAAATTACTTTGCCGTAATAAAAAAATTATTATACCTTTAAATCAGTTTTCATAGGGTACGGATTAAAAACGGGCCAGGGTTTCTACCCAGGCCCTAACTTTTTTCAGACAAACCTGTCATTTTTTCCGCCTAAAATTGCCGCAAATTCAAATCCCTCTTTGTTAAAGTGCTCTAATACAACAGGTAACGCATTACTCATATTTTGCCATGCTTTTTCGCTATCATGGAACACCACAATAGAACCGTTGTTCGTATGTTGGATCACATTCCGGATACACTCTTCCTTACTGACCGATTTGTCAAAGTCGCCACTCAGCACATCCCACATGATAATCTTGTAATGATGCATTTTTTTCACCTGTGCTGACCGGATCTTGCCGTACGGAGGACGAAAAAGCGGGGATTGGATATAGCGTTTGGCCAGTCCCACATTACGTAAATAGGTCTCTGTGCCAGTAAACCATCCGTTGAGGTGGTCCTGGGTATGGTTACCCACCGAATGACCCTCCGCCACGATCCGTTGAAAAATTTCCGGATAGGCCGCCACATTTTTCCCGATACAAAAAAAAGTGGCCCTTGCATCGTATTTCTTCAACTGATCCAGCACAAACGGCGTAGCCACAGGATGCGGACCATCATCAAAACTGAGATAGATCTTTTTGCCGGCCGGATGCATATGCCAGATCCTGCGGGGATATAGTTTCTTCAACCAACCTGGTGTCTTGGTAAGGTATTTACGTATCATCGGAAATAGTCACTGAAATCTTTTATACGGCACAGACAGCCATCTATCTTTGCAGCCTATGAATAAAAGAGTCAGGGTTCGTTTTGCGCCCAGTCCTACCGGCGGCCTGCACCTCGGCGGCGTCAGAACTGTATTATATAATTATTTATTCGCCAAAAAACACGGTGGCGATTTCCTGGTGCGAATCGAAGATACCGACCAGAACCGTTATGTACCCGGAGCTGAAGAATATATTTTTGATACCCTTAAATGGTGCGGTCTCGAACCCGACGAAAGTGTACAGCATGGAGGTAACTACGGTCCTTATCGCCAGAGTGAACGGAAAGCCAGCTACCGCCAATATGCAGAACAACTCGTGGCCGACGGTCATGCTTATTATGCATTTGACACACCGGAAGAACTGGAGAAAATGCGTCAGGACTACAAGACGCCGGAGAATCCCTCCCCTCAATATGATCATACAATCCGCCTGAAAATGCGGAACTCCCTGACCCTCCCTGCAGAAGAAACCCGTCAGCTCCTGACTGCCGGCATCCGTCATGTGATCCGGATCAGAATGCCTGAAAACGAAACGGTGTCCTTTACCGATATGATCCGCGGTGAAGTAAGTTTTGAAACCGGCACCGTGGATGATAAAGTATTACTCAAAGCCGATGGCATGCCCACCTACCACCTGGCTGTGGTGGTGGATGATCACGCCATGGAAATCTCTCACGCTTTCCGCGGCGAAGAATGGCTGCCCTCTGCACCGGTACACATACTATTATGGAAATACCTTTTCGGTCTCGATCAGATGCCGCACTGGGCCCACTTCCCTCTGATCCTCGGCCCCAATGGCAAACTCAGTAAACGCGATGGCGCTAAATACGGTTTCCCCGTATTTGCCATGAACTGGTCCGATCCCAAGACCGGAGAACTTACCGAAGGGTTTAAGGAAAAAGGATTTTTACCTGAAGCTTTTATCAACCTGCTCGCCCTGCTGGGCTGGAATGAAGGCACAGAACAGGAGATCTATACAATAGAAGAACTCATTGAAAAATTCTCGATGGAGCGGGTACATAGTGCCGGAGCAAAATTTGATTATGAGAAAGCAAAGTGGTTCAATCATGAATGGCTGAAGCAGTCGGACGTCGGGAGACTGGAGTCGGGAGTCGGCAATTTGCTGAAAGAAAATGGAATTGAAGTGAATTCCGCAGAAACACTCCGCAAAGTCATTGGATTAGTAAAGGAAAGATGCACTCTCCTGACTGATTTCGTGCAGCAGTCTTCATTCTTTTTTAAAACACCTGATACAATCGACACAGCGGCGGTGAAGCCCAAGTGGAATGAGGCGAAGAATTTATTCTTTGCGGAACTGATCCGGAATTATGAGCTGGCGACAGACTGGGACGCCCATACACTGGAAAATAATTTTAAAGAGATTGCGGCAGTGAATGACCTGAAACCGGGCGAACTGATGCTGCCGCTGCGCATCATGCTGGTGGGTGGAAAATTCGGTCCGGGTGTATTTGATATTGCTGCTATTATTGGCAAAGCTGAAACGATCAAACGCATCGAAACTGCCCTGCAATTACTGAAGTAAATCATCAGCCCTGCTGCTGTATCTGCTGCATCAGTGGCACAAATGCCGTACTGCCCAGTGATTCGATCAGCTGGCGGTCAGCCGGATCCAGTTGAAACAGTCCTTCGGTATTTCCTTTCACCTGATCGGGAGTACGGATACCCGGAATGATCACCGATACTTCAGGATAACTGAGCAGATAACTCAGTGACAATTGCGTTTTGCTGCAATGATATTTTTCACAGAGGGACCATACCGGTTCAAGTGCTGCTGCACAGGCATCCACGATCGCCGGTACCAGGCGGTTCTTCCGGTGATCATTTCCGGCAAAGGAAGCACCTTTATCAAACTTCCCGGTGAGCAACCCAAACTGCAACGGCATTCGTACAATGATCCCATAGCCTTTTTCACCGGCCCGTTTCAATAAAGGCAGACTCCGTTGATTGATCAGGTTCAGCACCAGCTGAAAACCATTCCCAAGTTCCTGTTCCAGCAGATATTCCGCCTCCGGAAACGGATCAAAGGTATTCAGGGAAAGTCCCCAGTACCGGATCTTACCGGCCGCTTGCAATTGCTGCATCGCATCCATACAATCGCCTTGCTGCAGGTGGGTCATACGTGCCGTATGCAACTGATAAAAGTCAATATGGTCTCTTTTGAGCCGGCGGAGCGACTGCTCACAGGCATTCAGTATGTGTGCAGCTGAATAGTCCACGGTAAACTGTTCATCCCTTGCCACATTACCGGCTTTAGTAGCGATGATCATGTTTTTATTGGTACCGATCGTATTGCCTAATAAGGTTTCAGAATGTCCCAGTCCGTAAATATCCGCTGTATCAAAAAAATTGATCCCGGCTTCCACTGCCGCATGGATGGCGGCTTCAGAAACCCGGTCGTCCACATCGCCCCAGCCAATGGCTGTAGTACCAATCATGGCGCCCCCGCCAATGGCCCAGGCCCCGAATCCGACTTCGCTGACCTTGAGATCTGTATGACCGAAATTCCTGTACTGCATGACCTAAATTACGTGCTGGTAACTTAAACCAGCTAAATTTGTAGAGAAATTTTTTCAGATGAACAGACCTATCAGAGTATTAGTGGCCAAATGTGGATTGGATGGTCACGACCGCGGCGCTAAAGTGATTGCCACTGCCCTGCGGGATGCCGGAATGGAAGTGATCTATACCGGACTTCGCCAGACCCCGGAAATGGTCGTG
>CALRQQ020000120.1:0-8650 GCA_943370345.1 Chitinophaga pinensis | reverse complement strand
AAGTACGAAGTTAGAAGTACGAAGTTAGAAGTACGAAGTACAAAGTAAGGGGGGCGTTTATAGCTGATTAAACCCTTAAAATAGAAAAGGGATGCCTCAACTGATGAATGCATCCCTTTTAAAATAGATTCTGCTTAGCAGGACTGCTAACTACTAACTGACTCAGAATTGCTCCAGTCCGCTGAAGAAGAAAGAACCTTCGATCTTCGCGTTCTCGTCGCTGTCACTTCCGTGTACGGCGTTTTCGCCTACAGAAGTTGCATATAATTTACGGATGGTACCTTCTGCAGCCTGGGCAGGGTTAGTGGCCCCGATCAGTTCACGGAAAGAAGCCACGGCATTATCCTTTTCGAGGATGGCGGCGATGATCACCCCGCTGCTCATGAATTCAACCAGCTCTCCGTAAAAAGGACGCTCTTTATGTACGGCATAGAATTCGCCGGCCTTTTCAGCACTCAGCTTGGTCTGTTTCAGGGCTACGATACGAAAACCCTCTTTGATAAAACGGTCAATGATCGCACCGGCATGGCCATTTTTCATTGCATCGGGCTTGATCATGGTAAAAGTTCTGTTACTCATATTGCTTTGTTTTTGCGCCGCGAAGGTAAGGAAATTAGTCGGGAGTCAGTAGTTTGCTGATAGTCGTATGAATCAGGAGAAGAACTTGAAAATCCGGTAAATCAGCAAAAGTCCGGAAGTTTAGGACTGCTAACTTCTAACTACTAACTACGAACTAAAAATACTACCTTCGCAGACTTCATATGCAACCCATACAGGATATATTTCCCTTATTGAATCAGCCCCGGAAGGTCGTTATTACCACCCATCAGAAACCCGATGCAGATGCTATGGGTTCTTCACTTGCCCTGCGTCATTTTCTGACACAGTTTGGCCATCAGGTTACCGTGATCTCGCCAACCAATTGGGCGGGGTGGGTGGACTGGATGCCCGGTACCCGGGAAGTGATGGATTATGAAAAAGACCGGCAAAAAGCGGAAATGATATTGGATGAGGCCGAATGGCTGTTTTGCCTGGATTTCAATATTTTCCACCGGACCAAGTCGCTTACTGAAAAATTAAAACAGCTCACCTGTACCAAAATTCTGATAGATCATCACCAGGAGCCTGATACACCGTCGTTTAACTACGGGATTAGTGATACTTCCAAAAGTTCTACCTGCGAAATGATCTATGACTTTATTACACAGTCAGGTCATGCTGATAAGATCAATGAAGCTATCGGAGAATGTATTTATGCCGGGGTAGTAGGGGATACAGGGTCTTTTCGTTTTTCTTCAGCTCATGCCGGTGTACATACGCTGGTGGCCGATCTCAAATCCCGCGGCCTGAACCATGGCAAGATCCATGAAGGATTATTTGATAATTTTTTGGAAAACAGGCTCCGGTTCATTGGCCATGTACTCCTGCACCGGATGGAAATATTTTATGAATACAATACTGCGCTGATCGCCATACCCAAAAGCGATATCCTTAAATATCATATTAAGACCGGTGATACCGAAGGGTTGGTGAATTTTCCCCAGTCCATACAGGGGATAAAGATGGTCGCCCTGGTGATCGACCGGGATGAGGAACGAAAATGGAGTTTTCGCAGCAAAGGTCAGTTTGATTGTAATACCTTTGCCCGCAAATATTTTGAGGGAGGCGGTCATTATAATGCCGCTGGCGGAAGAAGCAGCGACCCGATCGAAAAAACGGTTGAACGTTTCAAAGCAGTACTCAAAGAGAATGCAACACTTTTACAATAATTAAAACCCACGTATGAACAAGATCAAACAATTGTCCTTACTGCTGCTGGCCGGTGTAGTACTGGTTTCCTGCGATAAGGCAGCTTACAAGAAAACACCGGGTGGTATGCCTTACCAGCTTTTTGCAGGTAAAGACACCAATTCCGTTAAAATCGGCAACTTCCTGAAAGTGAATTTCACACAGAAGATCAACGACAGTGTATATTTTACCACTGATGGTTCACTTCCGCTGTATATTCCGGTTACCGGACAAAGCAATCCGTATGATGTAACGGAACTCTGGATGAAACTCCATGTGGGTGACAGTGTGGTATCAACTCAGATGATGGATACATTCATCAAACGTCTGCCCCCAGGCAGCCTTCCTCCCCAGTTCAAGAAAGGAGACCGCGTAATGACCTTTATCAAAGTATTGGGTATTTATGCCAACGACAGTCTGAAAACCATTGATGAGAACAAGGACCGTGATGCTTTTGCCGTAAAAGAAGCCAAAGTGGTGGAAGACTTCATTAAGTCAAAGAAAGCGAATGTACAACGTACCCCCTCCGGCGCCTATGTTGAGATCCTGGAGCCCGGCACCGGTGATCTGATTGATACCGGCAAGTATGTAACGGTAAATTATACCGGCACCACTTTTAAAGGAGTAAAGTTCGACAGCAATGTGGATCCAGCCTTTGGTCATGTGCAACCCATGTCCTTTACTGTAGGATCTCCCGGCATGAGCAAAGGATTTGATGAATCCATGCTTTCACTGCGTAACGGAACCTCAGCCCGTCTGTATGTTCCGTCAATGCTGGCCTATGGTGCCAATCCTCCCCGTGGTTCACAGATCAAGCCCTTCGAGAACCTGATCTTTGAAGTAAAAGTTACCGATGTGAAGGCGCAGGCACCGCCACCGCCCCCAAATCCGGCACCCGGACAGGGACAACCTGAGATCAAACTGCAATAAGTTACAGAAATAACAAAGCACTGTATCTGATAATAGTGCAACTTTGTACCCGTCTTCAAAAAAGGCGGGTACATTTTTTTTGAAGAGGCCCCGTTTTTAGTCCATCATCACTAATTGACCCCGATCCGCTCCCCACGAAATACATAATGGAAAGGCTGTGACGGTATTGAATAAGATCACGGATCCTTTTCAGTAAGGTTTTGATTACATTGTCTGAATGAAATTGGCCCTGGCAGAGATACCGGGCCTTTTTTTATTTGTAGTCATGCTGCATATTCAGATATAAACGGATGCTGTCTGCCGCTTCCTTTACATCATGCACACGCAGGATCGAAGCCCCTTTCATCAGTCCGGCCATATGAAGGGCTGTAGTACCTTGCAAAGCTGCGGCTGAATCCGGTGTCACTCCCAGCGATTTCCAGATAAAGGACTTTCGCGAAATACCCAGCAGGAGCGGAGCGTTCAGCTGACCAAAAACCGGAAGTTCGCGGAGGAGGCGGAAATTATGTGCAATGGTCTTTGCAAATCCAAAACCCGGGTCAATGATACAATCCCGGATACCAGCCGCTTCGATGGCTGTTTTATGGGCCAGTAAATGGTCGAGCACTTCACGTACCACATCTGTATACACAGCTTCCTGTTGCATGGTTTGCGGATTACCTTTCATATGCATCAGGACATAAGGTACTCCCAGGCGGGCCACTTCCGGGATCATGGCAGGATCCAAAGACCCCGCACTGATATCATTGACAATAGCAGCTCCGGCACCTACCGCTTCCCTGGCCACAGCGGCATGGTAAGTATCAATGGAAATAAAAGCTTCCGGAAAACGGCGATGAACCGCCTCAAGAGGGGTGATCACACGCTGAAGTTCTGTTTCCGCATCGAGAGATTCGCTGCCGGGGCGTGTACTCTGACCACCGATATCGAGTATGGTCGCTCCGTCGAGCAACATCTGTTCTGCCCGCCGCAGCACATCCTCCTGGGATTGCACCCGGCTTCCACTGTAAAAAGAGTCGGGTGTGATATTGAGAATACCCATCACCAGCGGCTTATCCACAACCAGCAATCTTCCTTTACAGTTGAGCGAAAACATCAGGCTTGTTTGTTATTTTTGAAGCTAAGATAACAGAGAGCGGCTTACCAACAGCAAGATTTTACCGGCTGTTCTCCCCATTTTCTTTTCTTTAATTACTATTTTCTATTTCCGAACTATGGGTAATACAAATCAGGAATATGACCAGGTGATCAATGGCTGCCGGGATATTTTCCTCAAAAAAGCAACGGATTACGGCACAGCCTGGCGGGTGCTCCGGACCATTTCCATCGTGGATCAGATCTTTATAAAGGCGCAACGGATCCGGACCATACAGGAAAAAGGGGAGCAAAAAGTATCCGATGGTATCGCTGCCGAATTCAAAGGGATCATCAACTATTGTGTGATCGGGCTGATCCAGCTGGAACTGCCGGCTGATGCCCCGGAGGAACTGCCTGTTGATCAGGTGGCCGCTTTATATGAACAGAAAGTACGGACAGCTAAATCCCTGATGGAGGATAAAAATCATGATTACGGAGAAGCCTGGCGCAGCATGAGCCAGGAGAGTTTTACGGACCTGATCCTGATGAAACTGCAGCGGATCCGTCAGATCCTCAGCAATGACGGCAAAACCCTGATCAGTGAAGGCATTGATGCCAATTACCTGGATATACTGAATTACGCTGTTTTCGCCTTAATATTGATCTGATGAAAGTACTTGTCACTATTGTCCGGATTCTTGTAGCCATCCTGTTTATTTTTTCAGGACTGGTAAAAGCCAATGATCCGCTCGGACTCAGTTATAAAATGCAGGAGTTTTTTGAAGTGTGGCAGGTGCATGGCTGGAATGATACGACCCTGAGTTTGTCCATCTTTATGAACGCCTTTGAGATCATTGCCGGTTTTGCCCTGCTGATCGGCTGGCGGTTCAGACTGATCAGCTGGTTACTCCTTTTACTGATCGTTTTCTTTACCTTCCTCACAGGGTACACATATGTTACGGGTATGCCTAAGAACTGTGGTTGTTTTGGCGATTGTCTGCCGATCTCTTCACAAACTTCTTTCTTCAAGGATGTCGTGCTCACCGTACTTATTATTTTCCTGATCTTAAAAAGCAAATTTGTCAAACCGCAGCTGTCACCGCGGGCCGGTATATTCACCCTCATTCTGGTCATTTCAGTCAGTTTCGGTTTTCAGTATTATACGCTGAATTACCTGCCGGTAGTGGATTGCCTGCCTTTTAAAAAAGGGAATAATATCATTGAAAAAAGGCAAATACCGGCCGATGCGGTCCCGGATAGTTTTGCCATCCGGTTTGTTTACAGCAAAGGCGGAAAAGAGTATGAATTTGCGCCGCTTGAACTTCCGGCCGATCTGAACACGTATAAATTTATCAGCCGTCAGGATAAACTGATCCGTAAAGGCAATGCCGAAGCGGCTATCAAAGGGTTTGATCTGAAAGGACAATCCGGGGCGGATTCCACATTACAGGTCCTGCAACAACCCATTACGTTACTGCTGATCGGAGAAGACCTCAAAAATCCTTCTGTGAATTGGGAGAACGGCTTTGCCACGCTTTATACGCAGGCCCGTACTAAAAATATTCCGGTCTTTATCATTACCGGACAGGCAGGGAATGCCCTGATGAGGATCAGTGGCAAGGATTATGCATCAATTCCTGTTTTTACCTGTGACAACACCACGATCCGTACAGCAGCAAGAGCAAATCCCACCCTGTATATCATTCAGCAAGGAACTATCACCGGTAAATGGAGTGGACGTGATCTGGATAAAGCAGAAAAAATGTTGAAGGGATTACCTGATATGCCGAGACCGGCCATTCAACAACCAGCAGACACCATTCAACAGTAACACATGCTGAAATTCATCCTCCGGAAATGTGTCTATGGCATCCTGGTCTTGCTGGGGGTGATCGCGCTTGTTTTTTTTCTCTTCCAAGGTTTTGGTGATCCATCCAGGATCGTCATGGGGCAGACGGGAGATTCCACCACACAAGCCAATATCCGGAAGGACCTGTATCTCATCGATGAAGCCGGAACACCTATCCCGAAATTCAAACAGTTTCTGTATTATCTCAATGATGTATCACCGGTTTGTTTACATAGCAACGCTGATATTGAGAAGAAAAAGCTGCGTGGTTTCTTTACCGGCGGCGATAGAAAATTCGGACTAAAAATTCCGTATCTCCGCAAATCCTACCAGAGTAAACGGGAAGTCTGGACCATCCTGGTACAAGCACTCCCGGGCACCCTGATGCTGGCCCTGGCTGCCATGGCCATTGCTGTAGCACTTGGAATACCGCTGGGTGTGGTGGCTGCAGTAAAACAAAACAGCTGGATTGATACTTCGGCCATCTTCAGCAGTATTGTCGGGATATCTGCGCCTTCTTTCTTCATGGGCATTATCATGGTGTATGTATTTGGTTTTGTACTGAGTGAGTGGACAGGGCTGCATATTGCCGGCAGCTGGTTTGCGATTGACGATGAAGGCCATCGGCGACTATCTCTCCAAAACCTGGTCCTGCCGGCGGTTACACTGGGCATCCGGCCTCTCGCCATTATAACCCAACTCACCCGGAGTGCCATGCTGGATGTTCTGGATCAGGATTATATACGTACAGCGTATGCCAAGGGGCTGAGCCGCAATACGGTGATCTGGAAACATGGACTACGGAATGCGCTCAATCCGGTCATTACCGCTATTACGGGGTGGTTTGCAGAACTGCTGGCTGGGGCTTTCTTTGTGGAGTATATCTTTGGCTGGCAGGGCATTGGAAAGATCACCGTAGATGCCCTCGAAAAGCTGGATTATCCCGTTGTGATGGGCTCAGTACTTATTTCAGCCGGTTTTTTTATACTCATCAATATCCTGGCCGACATACTCTATGGCGTGGTGGACCCCCGTGTAAGGCTTAGCTGATCATTTTTTAGTCACATTTAACGAAAGTCATACACTAAGTACGATTGTTGTATTAAATTACTGGTAGCAGTAATTCATTATCTATTCATCTAAACCGGTAGCCATGGAAAAAATTAACCAGATATTATCCTTACAGCAACCGCATTTTTTTAATATCTCACCGGAAGCCAGTATTGCCGATGCCCTTTGTATGATGAATACACTGAATACGGAATACCTGATCGTTATGGATGAAAAAAGTAAATTCCTTGGGTTGCTCACCGAAAAGGATATTGCCCGTAAAGCACTATTCATGAACCGATCGCTCAGCGACACAACAGTCAATGATCTCATGTCCACGCAATGGCCTTTTGCTGATGTGAATTCAACAGTGGATGAATGTATGACCACCATGAAAGCGCATCATGTGAAATACATACCCGTATTTGAAAATCTGGAATTTGTAGGGGTGATCACTGCCGATGATATTTTGAAAGAAGCCGTTCAGAAGAGGGAAGAAATATTTGACTAAAGACAGCATTTCAATCTTTACTGTATGATCACTTCATTGATCACCCGTGCCTTCAATGCTTCGTTCACCCTGTTTTTTATTTTTTCCTTCTGATAGATCAGTTCATTCTTCAACGGACCGACCGCCGTGGTAATGATGAGCTTGTCACCGATTATCTGGAGTTTGTCTGTATAGCGTGCAATGGTCTTTCCCATGATATCTTCCCATACATCTTCGATCTGCATGGCCTGAATACCACCCTTGATCCGGCTGCTGTTCAGGAATTGCTGTAAAGCTTCTTGCATGGAATATTCGCCCATGGGGTAAAGTTAGTTGATAAGTTGAAATGTTGAATGGTTGAAAGGGCCGATATTTTATCATCTCTCATGAGCATCACACTGTCAGCCTATTAACCCATGAAGCTTTCAACTTCCCCTTACAACCCGATCAGCTGAAAACCAACCCCGATCTTCTCCAGGTGATCCTTTAACCGATCAGCATGTGTATCGGTGATAAACACCTGTCCCTCATTTTCAACACATACTTTCCGGAGCAGGTTGGAGATCCGTTCTTCATCGAGTTTTTCAAACACATCATCCAGCAGGAGCAGGGGAGGGAAGCCTTTTTCTTTTTTCAGACTTTCCATTTCAGCGAGTTTGAGGGCAAAGAGCAGGCTTTTCCGTTGTCCCTGGGAAGCGATACTTTTAAAGGGTTGCACACCAAGATGTATTTCGAGATCATCCCGGTGGATCCCTGTATTGGTACGTTGGGAAAACAGATCCCGTTGCCGGCTGGATTTGAGTAGTTCCCGGAAAGAGCCCAGCAGCAGTTCACTGTCGTAGATCAGCTGAACCGGTTCAGTCAAAGCAGGTTTACCAGGAAGCTCAACCTCATCCGGCTGCCGGGCGATTTCAAGGTATAGTTGTTTTACCGCCGGAAGAAAGGTCAGCAGGAAATCCCGTCTTTTGGTAAAAATGACCTCCCCTGGTTTGAGCAGTTGCTCATCGAGCACATCGAGCAAGGCTTCATCCCGGGTATTGGTTTCGGCAAACCGTTTCAAAAGTGAGTTGCGTTGCTGCAGCACCCGGGTATAGGTGATCAGGTCCTGGAGGTAACCGGCATCCAGCTGGGAAAGCAGTTCATCCAGAAAATTCCGGCGCTCCCGGCTGTCACCGGTGATCAGTTCCGCATCATCCGGAGCGATCACCACACAGGGGTAACGGCCAATATGACGGGAAAATTTCTCATAGGCCTCGTCATTGACCGAAAACTCTTTCCGGCCGGTTTCCCGCAGAATACAGACCGCTTTTTCCGGTTTCCCGTTCAATTCACCTTGCCCCTCCACCCGGAAACCGGTACAGCCCTGTTTGACATTATTCCCATCCAGGCGGGTAAAATAACTCTTAGTAAAGCATAAATAGTGGATGGCATCCAGCAGGTTAGTTTTACCCACCCCGTTATTGCCA
>CALRQQ020000119.1:0-8659 GCA_943370345.1 Chitinophaga pinensis | reverse complement strand
CAGTTTCAATAACACAAAGACCACCCAGTACACTACCAATGCCTTCCTGCAGTTCAGCAAAAATTTCAGCGGACATAACGTAACGGCACTGGCAGGTACAGAATTCTACGATTTTAAGAATTATGTCAATTCCGGTTTCTCACAAGGTGCACCCACCGACCTCATACCCTGGCTCACTGCTTCCACGCCGCCCAGTCTGCAGGGTACGACCATCATCAATCCGGCCGGCGCATCTTCCAACTTTAACCAGTGGGAACGGATCGGCTCAGCGATCGGTCGTGTAAACTATACGTATCTTAATAAATACCTGCTGACCGCCGTTATCCGCGTGGATGGATCCAGTCGCCTGAAAAAAGGAAACTACTACGGTACCTTCCCTGGTGTTTCCGCAGGCTGGAACCTGCACAATGAAAAATTCTATAAAGGATCACTCGTATCCAAATACCTGAGCAGTGTGAAACCCCGCATCAGTTATGGGGTGAATGGTAACGTAAACTCCCTTGGTTTCTTCGCTACCTCACAGGTGTATAATAATGCCGGCACCTATAATGGCTTTGGTGGTACATATGCAGCATCTTATATCAATTCAGATGTACGTTGGGAAAGAACCAACAGCCTGAATTTCGGTGCTGACCTTGGTTTCCTCAACGAACGCATCATGCTGAACGTGGATTATTTTGTACGCAATGTATTTGACAAACTCGCGGGACTGAATATTTCTTCCCAGACCGGCTTCAGCAGCTTTACCACCAACCTTGGCCAGTTGCAGAACAAAGGGATCGAGTTAGCCGTGAATGCAAAGATCATTGAACCCAAAAAACAAAATGGTTTCAGCCTCGAAGCCGGCTTCAACTATTTCCATGTAAAAAGCTTTGCCAAAAAACTCCCCTACAACGCGCTGCCTGGCAATCGCAACAGTGGATTCTTTGTATGGGATCCGAAGAATCCCGGACAACAGATCTACGTAGGTGGACTGGTAGAAGGACAACGGATCGGACTGGATGAAGTATGGGCTCCCAAATGGGATGGCATCTATACCGACCTGACCAAGATCGCTGCGGACGCCAATGTCTATAATGCATTCCTCCCCTACACCAATAAAAAGATCAAACAACTGGGTGATGCCCAATGGCACCAGGTGAACAAGAACGATACTATCGACAGCCGCCAGTTTGTGAAAGTGGGACGTACCACCCCGCAACATGTCGGTGGTTTCAATCTCAGCAGTTCATACAAAGGGATCCGTCTCTATGCCGGATTTGATTACGCTTTCGGATTTGTGATCCTGAATAACCAGATCGTACGTGGGATGAGCCAGGTACAGGGTTCACAGAACGCCACTACGGATGTACTGAAAACATGGACCCCCAATAACACCAGTGCCACTATGCCGCGTTACTACTGGGCCAACCAGGGTCGTAACTATGCTACCGATGCAAGCGGTAACAACCCGGCTGCCAATCTCTGGGAGAAAGGCGATTATATGATGCTCCGCGAACTGACACTGGCCTATGACCTGTCACCGGAGATCATCAGCCGTTATCTCGGCAACCGATTAAAAGGACTGAGTGTGAATATCACCGGAACCAATCTGGCTTACTTCTCCGGATACAGCGGCAACTTCCCCGAATTTGGCGGAGTGGATCAGGGCAAATTCCCCTTACCTAAACGACTCACCATCGGCGTAAGAGTAACATTATAATCCTTTGTTCAATTCAAAAAATACTGAAATGAAATACAATAAAAATAGTTTGATCACAGGAGTGTTGCTGCTTATGCTGGGCTTCATTTCCTGCACCAAAAAACTGGACGAAGTAGTACCCCAGGATGCCATCAGCAAAGACCAGGCATTAAAAGATCCGAATGCGGCACGCACATTGTATCACGGCGCCTACGGACGTTTCCGCGCCTTTGACGCCACGTTCTTCCAATTAGGTGAAATGCGTTCGGATATCTGGGTGGACGGATTGTTCACCGAATCAGTTGATGGTGGTCTGCAAAACCTGTACCGCCATAATATCAGCAACCTGAATGTACCCTTTACCAATTGGGCGGGTTTTTATAACCTGATCTATAATTTCAATAATGTCATTAAGATCATACCGCAAACACCCCTGGCCACAACGGAGAAAGACCGGATACTGGCTGAGCTCTATGGTTTAAGAGCCTATGTATATTATACCATGGTAAGAACATGGGGCGCCGTGCCGCTGAACACAGAGCCGGTGGAAACAATCAGCAATACGGCAGAAACTTATAAGCGTCGTACCAGCGCGGATACCGTAATGACCCAGATAAAAGCGGATATTGAAAAATCGCTGCAACTCTTCGGATCTTCCAATACGATCGCTGCCGGTAAACGGGTGTACTGGAACCGGGTGGCCAGCCTGATCCTGAAAGGAGATGTGTTCATCTGGACCGGGACCCATATGAGTGGTGGCAGTGCGGATTTCACCACAGCCAAAACAGCCTTACAGGAAGTGAGAAATCTGCAAAGTGCCACACTCGATCTGCAGGGCACCTATGCCGACATCTTTGATCCGAATAAAAAAAGCAATAACAAAGAGATCATCTTTGCGATCAACTATGAATTGCAACAGGCCCAGATGGGTATGTTCGGCAGCTTCCTGGTGAATTCGATTCAGGCTGCCACGCTTTCCTTTACACAGGCTGCCACACCAACCGTATCGTCTGTATATCCGTTTGTAAACGGCGCGAACCGGGTGGGCATGAACCAGGCCATGATCAACCGCCTGACCGCCGCACCGGCCGACCAGCGGATCACCAACAGTTTCAAAGTCATGTACTCCAATGCCGCTCCCTTTGCCACCCGTGGTATTTTCCTGACCAAATATGCAGGAACCACAGCAGGCACCTCACAGGTATACAACAATGACTTCCCGATATACCGCTATGCCGATGTCCTCTTATTACTGGCCGAAGCAAAAGCCAAACTGGGTGAAGATCCGTCTCCAGAGATCAATGCGATCCGGCTCAGAGCGTATGGCGCGGGCTATACCCCTTATGTGAACAGTGATGTAACGACCAACATGAATGCTATCCTGGATGAATACCTCCGTGAATTCATCGGTGAAGGCAAACGTTGGTGGGCACTCAGAAGAGCCGGCGACAGTTATGTATATGCCAACCTGAACCCTACTTATTTTTCCGCCACCAGTACGGCTAAATTATTATTGCCCTTGTCGGTCAGCATGCTCACGGCAGACCCTTTACTGACTCAGACTCCGGGCTACTGATCATTGTTTTCTCATAAGCAGTAAGCATACAGCAAGCAATCACCGGGGGTATTCTTGCCCCCGGTTTTTTTAGAAACTTTTGTACAATACCTTCACATCAGATTCAACCATATGGCAACAAAAAAATTACAAGGCCTGATCGCAGCTCCTTTTACCCCGATGCATCCGGATGGCAGCGTTCATCTTTCCCTGATCCCTGCCTACTATGAAATGCTAAAAGCAAATGGTATAACCGGTGCTTTTATCTGTGGCTCCACCGGGGAAGGCGTTTCACTCACCCTGAATGAAAAAAAATCAGTAGCTGCAGCCTGGGCCGACTGTACCCGTAAAGATCCGCAATTCACGGTAATGCCCCTGGTCGGAGGTACCTGCCTCAGCGATAGTATTGAACTCGCTATTCATGCCCGGGAAACCGGGTTGGATGCCGTTTCTTTTACCGCTCCTTTTTATTTCAAACCGGCCAATGTGGACATGCTGGCCCAATGCTGCCAGGAAGTGGCAGCCGCCGTTCCGGACATGCCTTTCTATTATTATCATATCCCTGTATTGACAGGTGTTGGTTTTCCCATGATCGACCTCCTGAAAGCAGTAGATGACCGTATCCCCAACTTTGCCGGTATAAAATACACCCATGAAGATTTCATGGATTTTCAATCCTGTATCCATTTCCGCGAGGGTAAATATGATATGCTCTGGGGTCGTGATGAGAACATGCTCCCTGCGCTAAGCCTGGGAAGCAAAGGAGCCGTAGGCAGTACGTATAATTATGCCGCCCCGCTTTACTATGACCTTATACAGGCTTTTGAAAAAGGTGAGCTGCAACAGGCACAGCTGCTGCAGCAGAAATCGATTGATATGATCCGCTTATTAGGTAAATATGGGGGTATCGCTACCGGCAAAGCTTATATGAAACTGATCGGCATGGATTGCGGGGAATTCCGTCTGCCGGTAAGCAATATGACGCCGGCTTCCTTCGAATTATTCAAAAAAGAAGTGGCACAACTGGGCTTTGATCAGTACTGCTCAAAGCAGCCGCTGTCACAGCCAGTACATGAATAAAAAACTGCATATTGAAATTTACCGCCATATTGAACTTTATGTTATTTGCCACACCGGTATTGGCTCAAAATAAAACAGATCTGATCCTGCAATGGGAAATGGCCGATCAATTACCGGCAGATAGCGGGCGGACCACTTCTTTGGGTGTAGCAGGACCTGTTGCGGGTTGCTGTAAGAACAAGTTACTCATAGCCGGCGGCGCCAATTTTCCCAATGGCATGCCCTGGGAAGGCGGCACTAAAAAATATTATGACCGGGTATTGATCTATACACAAAGCCGGCAAAAATTGTTACAGACCGCCATGACTGGCCAACTACCGGAACCCATAGCCTATGCTGCCAGTTGCACCGTACCTGACGGCCTGCTCTATGCAGGTGGCGAAAATGAATATGGCGTTACGGATAAAGTATGGCTGATCCGGTTTAATAAAAAAGCACAATTAACGTTTACAGCACTCCCTTCTTTACCGGTTGCGGTCAGCAATGCATCCATCACTTTGCTGAACCAGACTGTTTACCTCGCCGGTGGGGAAAACAACAAACAATCATTTAACCAATTGCTTTCGCTGAACCTGAATAATACAGATGAAGGCTGGAAAAAACTGACTGATATTCCTCAAGCCGTTTCACATGCGGTATTCACCACAGGGAATAACAACAGTCATCCATCATTGTATATTGCCGGAGGCCGGCGAAAAAACAGTAATGGCATCAGTACCATCTACAACAACCTGTGGGTGTATGATCTCCGAACCAATCAGTGGGCCGAAAGAGCACCATTGCCCTATGCCTTATGCGCAGGTACGGGTTTACCAATCAATGAACATACACTTCTGCTATTCGGAGGTGACAAGGGAACCGTTTTTAATAAAGCAGAGACGCTGATCGCGGCGATCAGTAAAGAAACCGACCCGGAGAAGAAAAAAGCACTGACAGCAGAAAAAAATACACTGCAGGCCAGCCATCCGGGTTTCAGCCGGGAAATACTGTTATATGACAGTGAAAAAAATGAATGGACCCCGACAGGTCAGCTGCCGTTTGAGACACCGGTTACCACAACTGCAATAAATGGGAAATACAGTATCATCATTCCATCCGGTGAAATAAAAGCCGGCGTGCGTTCACCCGGCATACTGACCTTAAAAATCCGGTACAAAAAGCCATGAACAGATCTGCTAAATATCCCTGGATCGTAGTGGCCCTGTTATGGGTGGTCGCCCTGCTGAATTATATGGACCGCCAGATGCTCAGTACAATGAAACCCTCGATGCAGGCCGATATACCGGAATTACAATCGGCTGCCAACTTCGGCTATCTGATGGCCATCTTCCTTTGGATCTACGGTTTCATGAGCCCGCTATCCGGCATCATTGCAGATAAGGTCAACAGGAAATGGCTGATCGTATGCAGCTTGTTTGTGTGGAGTGCGGTTACGTTTGCCATGGGCTATGCGAGCAGCTTTGACCAGTTATACTGGCTCAGGGCCATTATGGGTGTAAGTGAAGCACTGTATATTCCGGCCGGATTATCATTGATCGCCGATTATCATTCTTCAGGTACACGATCGCTGGCAATAGGCATTCACATGACCGGCTTATATATGGGGCAGGCATTGGGCGGATTCGGGGCCACCATTGCCAATACCTTTTCCTGGCAGGAAGCGTTCCACAGTTTTGGTATTATTGGCATAGTTTATTCCGTGGTGCTGATCTTTTTTCTAAGGGAGAAAACGGTAACGGATGAAACAGTCCCCATTCATACTGAAACGGGGAACAAAAAAACCCCTTTATTGAAAGGACTCGCACTGTTGCTGACTAATATTTCATTCTGGATCATCCTGTTTTACTTTGCGGTACCCAGTTTACCAGGCTGGGGCGTTAAGAACTGGCTACCCACTTTATTTGCTGAAAACCTTGGGATTGACATGAGCAAAGCCGGGCCTTTGTCCACCATCACGATTGCCTGCTCTTCATTTGCAGGGGTGATTGTTGGTGGTATTCTCTCCGACCGCTGGGTGCAGAAAAACCTGAAGGGACGGATTTATACCAGTGCCATTGGCCTTGCTTTAACGATCCCCGCCCTGGTACTTATCGGCTATGGACATACATTGGTGCATATTATTGGGGCCGCTTTCTGTTTTGGATTCGGCTTTGGCATGTTTGACGCGAATAATATGCCGATACTCTGCCAGTTCGTATCCCGTAAACACCGGGCGACGGCCTATGGTCTGATGAATATGACCGGCGTATTTGCCGGGGCCTTTATTACTGACCTGCTGGGTAAATCCACAGATAAAGGGAACCTGGGCAATGACTTCGCCTGGCTATCGGGTATTGTGGCAGTGGCCCTGCTCATCCAGCTCATTTTTCTGCGGCCAAAAACCACTGATTTTACTGAATAATAAATTACAGGCGATGGCTTATACCAACGAAACATTGCATGCCTTACATGTATTCTATTCCAGCCAGTTGCTGGGCAACACAGTTCCCTTCTGGTTTCCCCGCTCTGTTGATCATGAATACGGGGGCTTCCTGCTCATGCGGGATGCGGATGGCACCCTGATCGATGATGACAAAGCCGTCTGGATCCAGGGAAGAGCCACCTGGCTGCTATCCACCTTATACAATACGGTGGAGCAAAAAAAGGAATGGCTGGATGGCGCGCGTCTTGGTTATGAATTCCTGAACAAGTATTGTTTCGATACAGATGGTCAAATGTTCTTTCATGTAACCCGTGACGGTAGACCGATCCGCAAACGTCGCTATTTTTTCTCCGAAACATTCTATGTGATCGCTGCGGCGGCCTATGCAAAAGCAAGTGGCGATGAAGAAGCAGCTGAAAAGGCCAGAAGCGTATTTGGGAAGTGCATCGAATATGCCAGTACACCCGGTTTACTTCCACCCAAGTTCACTACTACCCGGCCTTCGAAAGGGATCGGCGTACCCATGATCATGATGAACACGGCCCAGCAGCTCCGGGAAACCATTGGCGATCCGCGATGTGATGCATGGATTGATACCTGGATCAAGGAAATTGAAACCAGCTTTGTAAAAGACGATATCCGGTGTGTGATGGAACAGGTGGCACCCGACGGGAGTATCATTGATCATATCGATGGAAGGACCCTCAATCCCGGACATGCCATTGAAGGAGCCTGGTTTATTTTGCACGAAGCGAAAAGACGCAATAATGATCCGCATTTAATTGACCTCGGCTGTCGCATGCTCGACTATATGTGGGAAAGAGGCTGGGATAAGGAATACGGAGGCATCCTTTACTTCAGGGATGTTTATAATAAACCGGTGCAGGAATACTGGCAGGATATGAAATTCTGGTGGCCGCACAATGAAGTGATCATTGCCACACTACTTGCTTACTTGATGACCGGCAATCAGAAATATGCGGAGTGGCACCAGCTGGTGCACGACTATGCCTATAAACATTTCCATGATAAACAACATGGCGAATGGTTTGGCTACCTCCATCGGGATGGAACTATTGCCCAGACAGCCAAAGGGAATTTATTCAAAGGCCCCTTTCATCTGCCCCGGCAGGAATGGTATTGTATGCAACTGCTGAATGACTACAAATAATGACATGAAGATCTGCCTCCTCATCTGCTGTTTGCTACCTCTGCCACTTTTTTCTCAATTGGTGGTCGCAGACATTTTCTCATCGGATATGCTCCTGCAGCGTGATCAACCGGTGCCCGTATGGGGCAAGGGTGAACCCGGCAGCAAGGTGGAAGTGCATTTTGGGGCTATTACACGCCACACAACCGTAACGAAAAACAAAGAATGGATTATCTGGCTGCCTGCAATGAAAGCCTCCTTTGAACCCCGGTCATTATCCATTACCAACGGTGACACCACCATCCGGTTTTACAATATTCTCACCGGTGATCTCTGGCTCTGTCTCGGACAAAGCAATATGGAATGGCCGATGAGACGGGAACAACACTATGAAGAAGCAATAAGAAACTGCAACCAATCTTCCCTGCGTTTTTATAACCCGGCCTATGCCGGCAAGAATACCTATAATACACCCTTTACAGACTCCATATGCCGTCTGTTGAATACAACCCTGTTCTGGAAAGGTCACTGGCAGGTCTGTGACAGCAATACAATTGTCAACATGAGTGCGGTTGCTTATTATTTTGGCCGATCGGTCTCAACTGCTGTTAACATACCCATAGGACTGATCAATCTTTCCATTGGCGGGGCACCACTTGAAACCTTTATTGACCTGCAGGAATTGAAAAAAAGTCCCGCATTCCGATCTAAAGCCACGGGAGACTGGTTACAAAACAATGCATTGCCGGTATGGGCCAGGGAAAGAGGCAT
>CALRQQ020000118.1:0-8706 GCA_943370345.1 Chitinophaga pinensis | reverse complement strand
GGAGCCCATCGGTATATTGCCGGCAAATATCATGGATTGATTTTCTTCATCCACAGATAGGATCGTTCGCACCAGCGGATCACCCCCATTTTGAGTGATGATCCCAACCGGGAAATACAGGGCAGAACCGGGCAGCTCAGCCGCATATTTTCCAAGGTATCGTTTGTATAGTTCAAGTGCTTTGACTCCATCAATTTCATAGAGAATATTCTTTTCTGATTTAGTCACGATCCGTTCCGGGCCGAAATTGACAAAGCCCCCTCTGTTGCCAAAACTGATATTTATGCGGCTGCCATAAAAACCTACCAATACGAGATTGCCATGGCCAATGTTACTGTTCAATCCAACCAATGTACTTTCGAACCGGTTATTATCACCGGCCATTCCTCCCGTGATCACCACCTCTTTCCCAAGCTCCGACACGATTCCTTCAATCAGGTCAGATCCGTTGATCAGGCTTCCATCAGACAAAACAAGTACATATTTCAGTTGTTCTTTATTAAGTGCCCGGGCAGCTTTTGCCCCCAGCGCAAATGAGTTTTCGGATTCACTGATATTATTGACCGTGCAGGCCAGTTTTGTATAGTTGAAGGAGATAGCAATACAAAGGGTGCTGTTTTCTTTTGCACGCCGGTGATAGATCTCGCCAGCAGAGGAACAACTGACGACGGTTGCTTCTGAGAACATATGGCTCAGACTTTCAATAGTTCCGGGATCTAATAGATTATTTTTTTCACCAAAGATCAGCAGGAGCTGATAGTCGGCAGTGGACTTTCTTAATGAGTCAAGTCCGTGCCATTTTCGGTTCTCGAAATAACAGATATCAGCGATCATATTTTGTTTCCATTTTTAGAGGTGTTCCTGCGCTGTACAATTTAAAAACTATCCGACTGCTTCACTTCTTTCGGGGAGTATTTATCCAATAAAAATCAGTAATTCAATATTTTCCCCATCGTTGAATAAGCATATACACTTAGTTACGGGAATTTTTGAACTACTCATCATTATCGGTCTGTAGCGGTCATCAGGCTATAGCATTCTGCAGGAGGTATAACCCAGGGAACTGATCTGGTATAAGAAGAGGTGCTGTGATGACCAGATTCGGGTCTAAACAGTATGAAGTCACCTAAAAAATAGTGACTGCCCGGGCATAAAAAAGCCCTTGCTAAAGGAGAGCAAAGGCTTATCAAAGTCGCACGAGAAAAGCTGTAGGGGGAGGGATCGAACCTCCACGGAGCAGTTAGTTGTAGCACAAAGTTCAGTGGTCGACCCTGGTCGCTCAGGTATTGCTACCCAAACGGCTCTATGCTATATTTATCCTGTTATCTCCACCCCCGAGACAAGAGGGCATGTCTGCCAAAAATTTCATCACCCCACAGTGTAATAAGAACTGTCAAACTTTATCGTTGTTTGATGACACAAATATATAGCGGAATGGCTTTTCGTTCCAAATTTTCTAACAAATATTTTAAAAGTATAGATATTATTCAAAAAATAAGTATATTTATTGAATAATATTAAAATTTGGGTTAAAATATGGCAGCTAAATTGAATCTGGACAAACTCGATCTGCAGATCATCCACCACATGATGGAGAATGCAGAGATCTCCTATGCGGATCTGGGTAAAAAACTATTTGTTTCCGGGGGTACGATCCATGTTCGTATCAAGAAACTCCAGGAGGCAGGCGTGGTCAAAGGTACACGTTTGAATGCTGACCTCAAACAACTGGGCTATGATGTGATCGCCTTTATCGGGATCTACCTCAAGGAAAGCGGACTCTATGATACGGTGGCCCGTGACCTTCAGAAAATACCGGAGATCGTCCGGCTGAATTATACCACCGGTAACTACAGTATGTTCGCGGAGATCGCCTGTAAGGATATCACTCAGCTGCGGGCTGTGCTGCACGATCAGCTGCAGAAGATCAAGGGCATTGAACGGACCGAGACTTTCATTTCCCTGGAAGAGAGTTTTAGCCGGAATGTAAAAGTGATCTGATCATTTTCATTGGTCATCATGAAAACCGTTTCCCGTTTTTATTCATCCCTTGGATTATTGCTGGTATTGAATATACTGGTCAAACCGCTATGGGTCTTCGGGATCGACCGGCCGGTACAGAATATGGCCGGTACTGCCGCTTATGGCAGTTACTTTTCATTGTTCAATCTGTCATTTATCCTGAGTTTTCTACTCGACTGGGGACTCAGCTCCTTTATCAACCGGGAACTGGCGGCAGATCCCGCTGCATATAGCCGGAATACAGGATTCTTCCTGCGGTTAAAGTTGCTCATGGTACTGCTTTATACAGCCATCGTTCTGTCCGTAGCAAAGCTCACTGGTGTAGAACACCTGAAATGGTTATGGTTGCTGATCGGTATACAGTCCTTCACCTCCCTCTTTCTCTTTATCCGTTCGGTGATCAGTGCTCATCAATGGTTCAGGGCCGATGCCTGGTTTTCGGTATTGGATAAATCACTGATGATCCTGATCTGCGGCGGCTTCCTGATGTTCCCTGCTTGGGGCGGGTTGAGTATAGATCGTTTTTTATGGATACAACTGATGGCAACCGGTATTGCATTCCTGATGGCCCTGGGCCTGTTGTATCAAAAAAACATCCCATTAAAGGGTAGTTCGTTCACCGGTAATAAAGCTTCTTTATTTCGTTCCGCCATTCCTTACGCACTCATCATCTTGCTGATGGCCGCGCATTACCGGCTTGATGGTTTTTTACTGGAGCGGCTGCATTCGCAGGGCAACATGGAAGCAGGACATTATGCTGCGGCCTACCGGTTACTCGATGCAGTAAATATGGCGGGTTTCCTGCTGGCTTCCTTCCTGTTGCCTTTTATTGCCAGACAACAAGGAGAACTCTCCGGCGTGAATGAAGTGGTGTTATTCATCCGTCACTTCTTACTCCTGCTTGCCTTCGGTATCACAGCACTGGTCATCGTTTTTGCGCCGTGGATCCAATCCGTTTTGTACCACGATAATTCACCTTCGGCGATTATTATATTGAAATACTGTCTCCCGGTTATTACCGGTTATTCACTGGTGCAGGTCTATGGTACTGTGCTTACCGCCACCGGGTATATCCGTTTGTTTTGCCTTATTGTCTTTGTATCCCTGCTGCTTAATACCGCACTCAATCTGTACTGGATCCCTGCCTATGGTGCCCTGGGGGCCTGTTATGCCGCACTCATCAGTCACAGCGCCTGTGGCATAGCCTGTATGCTGATTGCCCGGAAAAAGATCGGCATTTCCCTGGCCCCCAAGTCCCTCCTGCTTACGATATTAATCGGGGTTATCCTGTTTTGTTTTCTTTACTTTGGCCAGTCATTCCTGCATACGCCCTTCTGGACGATCAGTGCGGGGGTTTTACTGGTATCCGGGTTAGCCATACTGACCGGATTAATTGACCTGCGGGACTGGAAAAAACTTTTTATCAATAAATAAATAAAGATACATGCCTGACTTATTTACCCTGATCAGTAACTGGTGGAAACATATCCTGCTCCTGTTACTCCTCTCCCTGATCACAGCCGGTGTGATCCTGTTTACCCAACGTCCGGAGTACCGATCAGTAGCAACCGCCGTACCCGCCAGTACCTACAGTGCGGATAAGGCGAGAATGTTCAATAGCAATATTGAACAACTCTACACCACGCTTGGTACACCGGATGATCTGGACCTGGTAGTAGGTACGGGTAAACTGGATACCGTCTATCTCGCTGTGACCCGCCAGTTCAATTTGCAGGATCATTATAAAATGCAAGAGAAGGGAGAAGCGGCCATCACCAAAGCGGCCGTATTGCTGAAAAAGAACTGTACCGTGACCAAGAGCGAATACGGCGAACTGAAAGTCAGTGTTTGGGATACCGATAAGCAACTGGCCCCTCAACTGGCCAATGCCGTACTGGCACAATTACAATTGATCCATCAGTACCTGCAGCATGCCGGCAATGAAGCCAGTCTGCAATCCCTGCTGGCCATGAAAGAACAACTCAGCCGACAACGCGATTCTGCCGCAGAAAAAATAATACCGGATGCAAAGCTCAGCGATTATAATACCCTGATTGCGGAATACCAGCTTATCCTCAGTCATAAATCCCCCGCCCTGATCGTGGTGGAATCCGCCAGGGCCAGCGAATGGCCCGACCGGCCTAAACGCACTCAATGGATGTTGGGAACTGCCGTACTGGCCCTGCTCTTTTCGTTATTGCTGGCTGCCTTCCTGGAAAGCCGTAAAAACAAACATGCGTGAAAGCGGTATTGAGCAACAGGATCAATCGGCTGTTCGGTGTTTTTGCCGGAAGCTTCCTGCTGGCCATTGCATGCGCTTTTCTTCTGGATAGCTATTATGTCATGGCATTTCCTTTTGGTGTACTTCTGCTGTATGCAGGCTGGCGGTATCCTGCATTGATCTTTTATATATTATTACTGAGTCTGCCCCTGTCCTTTGAATATAATTTCAGTGCCACTCTCGGTACCGATATACCCGATGAGTTCCTGATGCTGCTGACCAGCGGTCTGTTTCTTGTATATACGATCTACAACCGGCACTCAATCAGTCATGAAATAAAAACGCATTTCTTAGTTTTATTACTGATCATCCTTTTTTCCTGGATGCTGGTTGCGATCCTGTTTTCCACGCAATTGCTGATCTCCATAAAATATGGACTGGCCAAGACCTGGTACCTCGGTGCTTTTGTACTGGCGCCACTGCTGGTATTTTCCAATAAAGCAGCTATACGCATGGCCGCCATACTGCTCGCCGGTTCCATGTTCCTGATCACACTGATTGCGCTGGTACGTCATGGATTGACCGGATTCAGTTTTGCCACTGTGAATGAAGCCGTGAGTCCCTTCTTCCGCAATCATGTGAATTACTCGGCCATGCTGGTTTGCCTGCTGCCGGTCTGGTTCGCCTTTTATCAATTAGCAAAGAATAAAAATCAGCGCCGGTTGATCCTGCTCGTGATCGGGCTTTCGCTGGCCGCCCTGTTTTTCTCTTATGCCCGGGGTGCCTGGCTGGCGTTGGTGTCCGGTGCAGTTGCATTTATGCTGATCCGGAGACGGAAATTAGTGACGGCCTATATATTGTTTATCCTGTTGGCTATTGCCGCGGTTTTGTGGTTGCGTCAGGAGAACAACTACCTGCGTTTTGCGCATAATTATCAGCGCACGATCTTTCATAAAGATTTCGGGGAACACCTGGTGGCCACCTATAAACTGAAAGATGTATCCACAGCGGAACGTTTTTATCGATGGATAGCCGGGGTGCGAATGGTAAAGGATCAGCCACTTACCGGATTTGGCCCCAATACATTCTATGAAAATTATAAACCCTATGGAGTACCGGCCTTCAAAACCTGGGTGAGTGATAATCCGGAACATTCCACGGTACATAATTATTTCCTGCTGATGGTCATTGAGCAGGGCTATCCGGGACTGTTCTTCTTTCTCTTATTACTGGGAGCTATGCTCTGGTATGCCCAACAGCTCTGGCACCGGGCGAAGGATCCGTTTTATAAAGTTGTATCGATGGTGACAGGCGTAATGCTGGTCATGATCATCACGGTCAACTGCCTGAGCGACCTGATCGAAACCGATAAAGTAGGGAGTCTTTTCTTTTTGTGTTTGTCCCTGTTGATCGTGGTGGATCTGCAGACCCGAAAGGATAAGGCAGCCGATACAGCTTAATTAAACACGCCCTCTTACATTCAGCGCATCTCTCAATCCGTTTCCAAACAGATTAAAGGCCAGTACGAGCAGCATGATCGCAAAACCCGGAGCGAGGGCCAGCATCGGATTCTGGGTGATGATGAAATTATAATTCTCTTTGATCATGAGTCCCCAGCTGGGCATAGGGGGTTGTACGCCTACACCAAGAAAACTCAAACCCGCTTCGATTACAATGGCCGAAGCGAAATTGGAGGCGGCGATCACCATCACCGGTCCCATGATATTGGGCCACACATGCCGCACAATGGTCCGGATATCAGAAAATCCCAGGGCCCGTGTGGCTTCAATATATTCTTTTTCCCGCTCAGCCAGTACCTGTCCGCGGACAAGACGGGCCACGTTCACCCACATGGTCAATCCAACAGCAATGAATACCTGCCAGAAACCTTTGCCTAAAGCCAGGGTGATGGCAAAGACCAGTAATAAAGTGGGGATACTCCAGATCACATTGATGAACCACATGATCACTTCATCCGTTTTGCCCCGGTAGAAGCCGGCCAGTGATCCCAGTAATAAACCAATACTGAGGGAGATGATGACAGTGATCAGTCCCACACTTAAACTCACCCGGGTGCCCACAATGATCCGGCTCAGAATATCACGACCGTATTTATCAGTGCCGGTGATGAATTTCATCTTAACTACAGGGGTTGGTGCCGTTTGGGAAAGCGGATAAGCAATACGTTCCGTGAGTCCTTCATCAATATATTTCTGAACAACAATACTATCTCCTTTCATTTCATGCGCCGTGATGGGCACATAATAATATTTGTCTTCCTTTCCACCTGCTAATTGGGAAAAGAAGCCTTTTGCTTCCACCTCTTTTTCTTTCTTCACTTTGACAAATTCCCGGGAACTGCCGGGTTTTTCGCCACCAATCTCCAGGATGATGCGGTTGGCATACGGAGAAGTGTCGGGTGCAAGGAAATAGGCAAACACGGCTACCAGTACGGATAGAACAATAACCACCAGCCCCAGGACGGCGCCTTTGTTTTTTTTCAGTCGCCGCCAGGCGGCCTGCTGGAAAGTGGGGGAGGAATCCATACCGGTGAAAGATACTTATTTTACTTTTCTTCCTTTCCATTCATACGAGCCGAATTGACCCAGCAAACCGGAACTGATCGTATAAAGAATATGCAGGGGTTGAAAAAGGAAGAACCACCTGAGCATGGATCGTTTACCAAAGAAACCGGCCACTCCATACACAAAGGGGAGTTCCACCAGTGTTTTGCCGATCCAGGTGGCTGCCAGGAGTAGCCAGTACCTGGGGTCCCGGAATCCGGCGATGAATGAAACAGCGAAACTGAGATTAAAGAGGTACACCAGCAGGAGGACTGCAAAGATCCGTTGATCCGAATAGCTCCTGGCCTTGCTGGCCCAACGGATCCGTTGATTAAAAAAGGCGGACCAGCTTTGCATCGGTGCCGTGGTCATGATAGCATCTTTGGTAAAAAGGAAATGGGTTTGTCCCGGAAAGGTCTTACTGATCTTATGCATCAGCAGCATATCATCTCCGGAAGCGAGCTGGTCAATGTTTTTAAATCCATCTACTGCTGTAAAAGCAGCCTTGGTATAGGCCATATTCGCCCCATTGCACATGCTGAGTGTACCACTGTTCACGCCGGCTGCTGTTATTCCCTGCAGTACGAGGAAGTCGAGGGCCTGAAATACCTGGAGGATGGAGTGATCATGACTGAATACCACGGGGGCCGCAATAAATACCGCTTGTTTTTCTTCTTTAAATGAGGCGATCGTGCTTAACCAGTCATGTCCGGGTATACAATCCGCATCGGTGGTCACGATCAGTTCGCCAGTGGCGACAGCGATCCCTTTTTCGATGGCTTTCTTTTTATAGGAATTGATCCCTTCTTCCTGTAAGCGGATCAGAATGACAGAAGGAAAGGTTTGAACGATCTCCGCCGTGCGGTCGGTGGAATGATCATCTACCACAATAATTTCAGTGTTGGAAGCGGAATAGCTTTGTTGCTGCAGGGCACGGAGCAAAGGGCCGATATTGTTCTCTTCATTGCGGGCCGGAATAATTACACTGATCCGGGTAGACGCTGTATGACCGGGTTGATACAATGCCAGTTGTTTCCAGGCATACCGGAACCGGATCAGCAGGATGCTGTAGGCAATGAATAATATACTGGTCAGTAGTAGCAGGATCATGCGGCAGGGACAAAACTAATCATTGAAGGAAAGCGGGCAGGATTTCTTTCACATGTTTTTCATGTAATACCTGGTGACCCGAATGAATTTCAAGCAGCCGGCTCTCTTTTTCAATACCGCGGATGAATTTTTTACCGATTGAACTCAGGATGATCCGGTCGTGCATTCCATAGATCAATCGGATAGCCGTGTGTTGCTGCCTGATTTGTTTTTTTATCGTGGACAGTTCCGGTTTTAGTTTACGTAAAGTGGTCCAACGGTCATAGAGTTGTTGCCTGACTACCGGATCCCCGATATAGTATTTTACAAATTTGAATATACTGGCATTGATCAGCCTGGTCTTATGCATCGCTTTTACCAACCCCAAAAACCACTGGGGCTTTTTCATGGTAAAAGCAAAGAAGCGGTTGCCGGCAAGGGTCTGGGTGGCCAGCCAGTACCAGAAATTGACCTTTAATCCATCCGGTGCCAGTAAGATCAGTTTGCTAACCTGACCGGGCAAATGCTGATAAAGGGAGAGAGCGACCCGTCCGCCCATGCTATAACCGGTCAGTATCCATGGCGGATTCCCGGGGTGAACCGGGTTGAAATGTTGCTGAAGGATCCTGCGGATGATCGCTATTAAAATATCCGGGGTCAGGTCTTTTTTTTGCGGCCATTGTGTATTGCCATGAAAAGGCAGATTGATACAGAACAGGGAATATGCTGCCGGTAGGGCGGTTTCGAGGAAATGAAAACTGCTGGCATCTTCCCCATACCCGTGAAAACAGATCACAGGCAGATGTCCCC
>CALRQQ020000117.1:0-8711 GCA_943370345.1 Chitinophaga pinensis | reverse complement strand
CAAATGAGGCGGCAATCGCCTGGATGTTTGACCGTTTTACAGCGCTGTACATAGAAGACGTGGAATCCTTGGCATACTCTGCAAAAGATATATTACGAAGAAAAACCTTGTTATTCGGCCCACGCTGAAACTGGATCACATTCCGGCTGATATCATCCCCGGCATAACCGGCGAAGCCTCCGACCCGCATACCGGCACCAGCCTTACTCAGGCGGCTAACAACCAGTATATCCCTGTTCAGGAGGGAGTCCGGTATTTCAAAATAGTACTTGTCTTCAACTTTATGTACGATGAACATACCGGCATCCGATATGGCTTTGGCCGTAATGACCTCTTTGTAAGCTTTCGGCCCTGTGGCAGGTGCACCTGGACCGCCATTTGTAGTACGACGTGCCGAATCCATCCGGGGAGGTACCCCGTTGTTCTGGGCGGTCGCCGAAAGCGTACAACCAGCGGCTAATAATAGAACTAAACCTTGTTTTTTCAAGAATTGCATAAGGATCTTTTTAATGTGGCTCAATATACAGAAAGACCGGATTGCTATCGGCCTTGTGCTGCGATTTCTAAGACGGTTAAATAATGGATAACCTTCCTCATTACAAATAAAAAACCCGTCTTGTTTACAAGACGGGTCAGGTATTTTATGAACGGATCAGGCTTTCTTTTTACCCTTGGGGGCAAACATGGCCAGCATCCTCCTTCCTTCCATTTTTGGCATATTCTCCAATACCCCGATCTCGGCCAGCCGTTCAGCAAATTTCAGGAGGAGCAATTGTCCGCGATCCTGAAACTGAATGGCCCTTCCTTTGAACTGTACATAGGCTTTCACCTTGTTACCATCTTTAAGGAATTCGATGGCATGTTTGGCTTTAAAGTCAAAATCATGGTCATCGGTATTTGGCGTAAACCGGATCTCTTTTACTTCAGAGACTTTGCTTTTCGCCTTCATCTCTTTTTCCTTCTTCTTCTTGTCGTAAAGGAATTTATTATAGTCGATGATCTTGCAGACCGGGGGATCCACGGTGGGTGAAATTTCCACCAGGTCCAGTTGCTGATCCTGTGCCATTTTTAATGCTTCCTGTGTACTATAGATCCCTACTTCCACATTCTCGCCCACCAGTCGTACCTGGGGAACACGAATAAAATGATTGATGCGGTGTTCTGCTTCCTTCCTGGGTACAAACCGTCCCCTGAAACCGCCTTTGTTGAATCCGCCACCACCGGGTTTGGAAAATCCGCCTCCGGGTGGTCTGTTGAACCCGCCTCCGGGTTTTTGTGGTACTGCCATTTAGATACTTTAAGTGAAGCTCCCTCCCCTGCAGATGAGCATGTTTTGCTGGTTAACAAAATTCCGGTCAGGATCCGGAAATGCTAAAATACGGTTTATTCGCTTTTACGTTCTTTAATTTCTTCCACAGCTTCCGCCAGGAATTCCGATACAGACTTAACCCCCAGATCGCCCTTGCCCTGCCGGCGGATGGCCACTTTCCCTTCATTCATTTCCTTCTCACCCACCACCAGCATATAGGGTACACGCATTAGTTCAGTATCCCGGATCTTCTTCCCGATCTTCTCATTACGATCGTCCACTTCACAACGAATATCCGCTTTTTTCAATTGTCCGGATACTGCGTTCGCATAGTCCAGGAACTTGTCACTGATCGGCAGCACTTTTACCTGAACCGGTGCCAGCCATAATGGGAATTTACCCGCATAATGTTCCAGCAGGAAGCCTATAAAACGTTCATGGGTTCCCAGCGGGGCCCGGTGAATGATCAGCGGCACTTCGGGCTGGTTCTGCTGATTGGTGAAACTCAGTTTGAACCGGCGTCCCTGGGCAAAATCCACCTGGTTGGTGGCCAGTGTGAATTCACGGCCGATGGTACTCCAGATCTGAACATCGATCTTCGGACCATAGAACGCTCCTTCCCCTTTTACTTCCACAAAAGGCACATTGGTTTCGATCAGCACTTTCCGCACCAGCTCTTCGGTCTCAAGCCACAATTCCGGTTCATCAATATATTTCTGTCCCAGTTTGGCCGGATCGTGGAGGGAAAGACGCATCACATATTTCTCAATCCCGAAGATCTTGAAATACTTCAGGTACATTTCATTCACCGCCCTGAATTCCTGCGCAAACTGTTCCTTGGTGCAATAAATATGCGCATCGTTCATATGCAGACATCGTACCCGCATCAGACCGAATAACTCCCCGCTCTGTTCATACCGGTAACAGGTACCGTATTCAGCCAGGCGTAAAGGAAGATCCTTGTAACTCTTGGGTTCCGCATCAAAGATCTTGTGGTGATGCGGACAGTTCATGGCTTTCAAGTAATATTTCTCCCCGTCCATATCCATGGAAGGGAACATACTGTCTGCATAATACGGCAGGTGACCACTGGTGAGATAAAGATTCTCCTTGGCAATATGCGGGGTGACAACCCTTTTATAACCGGCGGCCTGTTCTGTTTCTTTGGCCAGCCGTTCGAGTTCTTCAATAATGACAGTTCCATTGGGCAACCATAAAGGCAAACCGGGACCCACATCATCATCCATGGTAAAAATGCCGAGTTCTTTACCCAGTTTACGATGATCTCTTTTCTTTGCCTCTTCCAGCATGGCCAGGTATTCATCCATTTCCTTCTGGGAAGGGAATGTGACCCCATAAACACGGGTAAGCTGTTTGTTCTTTTCATCCCCCTTCCAGTAAGCACCGGCAATGCTCATCAGTTTGATGGCTTTAATGAAACCGGTGTTCGGAATATGCGGCCCGCGGCAGAGATCAGTAAAATTGCCCTGTGTATAAAAAGTGATCTCCCCGTCAGTCAGGTTACTGAGCAGGTCGAGCTTATACTCATCTCCTTTTTCCGTGAAATACTGAATGGCTTCTTCCTTTGGCATTTCTTTCCGCAGGTAGACATTTCCTTGTTTTGCCAGCTCATTCATTTTCTTTTCCAGGGCGGCAAGATCCTCTTCGGTCATCTTGCGGTCACCCAGGTCCATATCGTAATAAAAGCCTTTAGGACTTTCAAGTGCAGGACCCACCCAGAATTTTACACCGGGAAAAAGGATCTCTACCGCTTCCGCCATCAGGTGTGCGGATGAATGCCAGAAGGTCAATTGTCCGTCTGAATCATTCCAGGTAAGCAGTTTAAGACTTGCATCTTCACGAATCGGGCGGGAAGCATCCCACACCTGTCCGTTCACACTGGCGGCCAGTACTTTTCTGGCCAGTCCTTCGGATATGGATTTGGCAATATCCAGTGCTGAAACACCGGCTTCGTATTGCCTGACTGCACCATCCGGCAGGGTAATATTAATCATCTGTATTACTTGTTTTTATCGGAGAGCAAAGGTAACGAATAAAGCCTAAAGATGACGCAGAATCAACCGGTCGGTCCTTTCTTTACGCCGGGTGGTTTTTTGTACCAATCTGGCTGCTTTAACGGGGTTGGTAAAATGTAACAATGCGATCCGGTACTGGCGTTTTCGCCACCGGGCCATCATGCGGTTTCCCCATGTTCTGGCCAATCCTAATGTGATCTGGTCCAACAGGCGGGTCAATTCTGTAGTGGCAACATACGCTTCATAAAAACGGGTATACTGCTTCCGGAGTGCCTGTTGAAATCGAAGAAAAGATTTTTTATGTGATTGTATTTCAGCCAATGTAAACGTACGAATCAGTGCTTCCGACAAATCGGCGTTAATATGCGCGTTGATACCTAAGAGCCGGTACTGCAATGGACTATACGTACTGTCATTGAAATAAGTGCGCCAGGCGATTGATCCCGCTCCAAGCCCCTTGGAGGAGTCGGCTCTTAAAAAAAAGCCCGCAAACGCCTGTTCAAATCGTCGTACAAATGCAAGATCACCGGCACCGGCCTCCTGATAATATTGCATGGATAGCAGTACAGTTTCTGTGTAGAGTTCAGCAAAGTGCCGGGAAGTGGCGTTGGTGCCGGCTATGGAATCCAACTGACGCGCCAGCCTGATTTCCGGGTCATTCTCCTGGGCAAACAGGGAATGGAGGGAAAGAATTACAGTAAGTAAACTTATAAACGGGCGTGTCAGGATCATTTTTTAAAAACCTGTTAAAATTAACAAACTATTGCCCGGTTTTCCCGTTTCTTTCAGTCTTCATTTTAGTAAATTTGCCGATTGATGAAACCTATGTTCAGACGAATATTCTCTTTTTTATCAGCCTGCCTGTTGATCAGCACCCTTTCAGCCCAGGATATGTCTGGTATCTGGCGGGGTTATTTTGTTACGGACAACTATGAGCATTATAAATTTGAGTTACAGATCAGGCAGGTCGGCAATACTGTTTCCGGTGTCTCCTATTCTTACCTCTCCACGGTATTTTATGGCAAAGCGTCCCTTACCGGTAATTATAATAAAGCCGGTAAAAAGATACTGATCCAGGAGATCCGGACCGTAGAGCTGCGGATGTCGGATGGATCTGCCGCCTGTATCATGAAATGTAATTTCGAATACAGTCGTTCAGGTAAAGAAGAATTCCTGGAGGGTACTTATACCAGTAAATTCGAAAAGGACGGCCTGCTTACTAAAAAAGGAGAAAACTGCGGAGGTGGAAAAGTGTACCTGCGCCGTGTTTCCAATTCTGATTTTTATATCGAGCCTTTTCTGCGTGGTAAGGTCAGACCCGGGCCCGTACTTATCAATAAAGCGCCGGTCAAATCAAATCCTGTCCCCGATAAGGCCAATCCGGTTACCGTCAATAAAGCACCGGTAAAAAAGGATACGGTCAAATTAAAAGTCAATCCACCTGTGGCGAAAAAACCACCGGTGGTCAAAACTCCGCCGATAGTGACAAAACCCGTGATCCGGAAAGATAGTGCGGTAGTTAAGCCCGTTTCCACAACCCTGGTAAAAAATGACAGTAATATCCGAAAAGTAAAACCGGCCATGATCACACCTGCACCGCCGGACATCAAAAACCGGATCAATGAACTGGTAAAAACACTGACTATCAGCAGTAACCAGGTAACCGTAAAATTATTTGATAACGGGGAAGTGGATGGAGATACAATATCAGTTTATCTGGATAACAAGATTGTATTATCCGAAAAACGGCTTACGGCGGCCCCTTTGGTACTGAGATTTGATATGAATGATCAGCTGGATGAACATGAACTGACCATGGTTGCCGAAAATCTCGGAACTATTCCGCCCAATACGTCCCTGATGGTAGTGGAAGCCGGCACGCAACGATTTGAGGTACGGATCACGTCTACTGAACAGAAAAATGCCGTAGTGAAATTCAGATACCGGAAGCCGGAATAGTTGTATTTACTGACTGACTTCTGATAAAAGTATTGCCGCTGCTGTAATTTTTTCGGGACCGCTTCTTTTTTCCTTATTTTTCCACTGTTATGGCAAGGCATTTTATAGTTTATATATTATTTTTTACCGTTATCTCATCTTCCGCCCAGAATTTAAATGGCATCTGGAAAGGTAAAGTAGTCATGGCCCCCAGCGGCTGTTTCCCTGTATACCAGATCGAACTCCAGTTACAGGTGGCCGGTTCACATATTACGGGCACCGCCTATCATTTCTCCGATTCATCCAATTATCTCAAAGAGAATTTTGAAGGCACTTATAATCGCGACAGTAACCTGGTCACCATCCAGGAGATCGGAATCGTAACCTTTAAGATCAGGGAGGATTGTGTGCCTTGTATCAAGACATACAAACTCAGTTTTCACCGGGGAAGCGGCAATGTGGTAACGGAAGAACAATTACGGGGAACCTGGTCTACCCCTACAGGAAAAGCCATTGATGGTAAAACGGTGTGTGAACCCGGTTCCATTGTCCTGACCCGTTTTGATAAAGCCACATTCAAACCGGATGTAAAACTGCCCCCTTCCCTAACCAACCGTAAAGCGGAACTGGTCAAGGAGATCAAAGTGGATACCGGTAACATCAAAATTGATTTTTATGATAACGGGCAGATCGACGGGGATACCATTTCGGTGTATGTCAATAATATGCCCCTGGTGTCGAACCGGATGCTGAAGACACAACCGGTATCAGTCAATATCCGGGTGGATCAGAAAAAAACAGTGCAGGAAGTCATCATGGTGGGTGAAAATCTGGGATCCATTCCGCCCAATACCGCATTAATGATCATTACAGCAGGCACTAAACGATACCAGCTTTATCTGACATCGGATGAGCAAAAAAATGCGATGGTTCGTTTCGTTTATGAACAACCGCAATCTTTAAAAAATCCCTGACCTTCAGTTTGTCGTTTAAAAACTACAGGGAAATTTCAGTTTATATAATAGCATACGATCAACTAGTATACATGAATCCAAAAAACAATAAGGATTAGTTTGTGGTGAAGTCATTAATGTATAACTTCATGGTGAAAACAATTTTAAATTTCCTCAATTTATTGACACTGAGAAGCCCCTTAAGCCGGGGCTTTTTTGTTTAAGGTATATCAGAACTTAAAATTCCAGGTTACTGCAGGTAATACCGGAAAGAGGGATACCTGTTTGGTAGATACCTGCAGATCGTTCGTGGCAATACTACCCTCCTGATCAAAATAGAGAAAATAAGGATTAAGGCGGCTGTATACATTGTAGATACTGAAAACCCAGGAACTGGTGAATTTCCTTTTTTTCTTAGGTACAGGTGTATATGTGGCAGAAAAATCCATCCGGTGATACGCTTTCATGCGGTATTGGTTCAGGTTGCTGTATTCCTGCGTAAGCACCCCGTTGATCACATAGAAACGTTCCGGCAACGTGATGGCATTTCCTGTACCATATACAAATACAGCCCCCAGCCTCCAAGTACGGCTGGCTTCATAATTCGATACGACAGAAATATCATGTCGCCTGTCATACCGGGCCGGATAACGGACGCCGTCATTCAATTGCTCAAATTTTCGCCAGGTCCAGGACAGTGTATAGCCGATCCATCCGGTCATTCTGCCTTTTGTTTTATTCACCAGGAACTCGGAACCATAGCTCCATCCTTTGCCAAATACAAACTCTTCTTCCGGATCGGCGAGTGAAGGCGTATAGCCTTCTTTGTATTCCACCTGGTTTCGCATATCCTTATAATAAACTTCCACAGATGTTTCAAAGCGGTTATCATCAAAATTTCTGAAATAACCCGCTGAATACAACCAGCTCAGTTGCGGACGTACAAGGTAGGTACTGGGTACCCAGAGATCGGTGGGTAATGTAGTACCGGCATTGGTCACCAGGTGTATATACTGGTAATTGCGGGTAACCGCTGCTTTTATAGAGGATTCATCATCCAATGCATACCGTAAAGTGAGACGAGGCTCAAGGCCGCCATAGGATTTTACCGTATTCAGTCCGGAATAATAAGTACTGTCGAGTTTGTTTCCGTTGGCATCCCGGGTATAAAGGGTATACGGACCAACCTGGTTGAACACACTCCAGCGTAGACCATAGTTGATCTTTATTTTTTCACCGATCTCCCAGTCATCCTGGATATAAAATGCGGCCTCCATGGCATATTTTGCACCTTCATTGTTTGGTGTAAATACAACAGAATCCTGACGGCCGGTCACCACATTGGGAATGAATTTATGATGCGTGACCAGTCCCCCGAATTTGAGTTTATGATTGGGTAAAGGGTAATAATCAAAATCGGTTTTCAGGGTCATATCACGGATACCGGAATAAAGACCGATCTCAAAACTTTCCTGGGCAGCAGCGAATTTAAAATTGTAGTCATTGTAAACAACCGTGGTATTGGAAAACAGCCGGCGGTTGAACACATGATTCCAACGTAGGGTGGCCGTGGAATTGCCCCAGGGGATATTGGTGCGAAAGGACCGTTTTGAATTCCGGAAATCAAAAACATCACGGCCAAAATAACCACTCAGGTATAAACGGTCCTTATCCGAGAACCGGTAATTGACCTTGGCGTTCATATCATAGAAATAATAACCGGAGCCATAAAAACCGCTGGTCTTGCTGATGAACGGTTTTACAAGGGCATCAATATAGGTACGCCTGGCCGATACAATGAAAGAGGCTTTTTCTTTTTTGATGGGGCCCTGGACCGAGAAACGGGACGCAATAAGCCCGATCCCCCCTTCCGTCTGAAATTTATTGATATTTCCTTCTTTCATGGTCACATCCAGCACCGATGACAACCGGCCTCCGTATTGGGCCGGCATACCGCCTTTGATCAGGGATACATTTTTGATAGCATCTCCGTTGAAGATGGAAAAGAAACCAAAAAGGTGACCGGTATTGTACACCACCGCATCATCGAGCATGATGAGGTTTTGGTCTGGTCCGCCGCCCCGTACATAAAAACCGGCATTCCCTTCGCCGGCACTTCGAACACCCGGTAAGAGCTGGATCGCTTTCAGGATATCCACTTCGCCCATAAAAGCGGGAATGGCCCTGACCTGGTTCATGGTCAGGTCGATCTTTCCCATCTGTGCATTTTTTACATTTCCATCCCTTTTCTTACTGTAAACGACGACTTCGCTGATCAGTGCTGATTTGGAAAACAGGTCTACATTTACAGATTGATTATTATGCAGACTTAGCCGGAAGATCTTTCCGGCATAAGAAATATGCGATACCTGTATCATATAGTCCCCTTCATCAAGGGTAAGTGAATAAAAGCCATATTGATTGCTGGTAACGCCTTTTGACTGACCATTGATGGAAATAGTGGCCCCGATTACT
>CALRQQ020000116.1:0-8753 GCA_943370345.1 Chitinophaga pinensis | reverse complement strand
GTGAAGTCACCGCAATCGGTATCCAGGGTAGCCGCTTTCGGTCCATCCCCTTTACCTTTTGTACCGTGGCAGGATTTGCAATGCTGATTATACAGGGCTTTACCATTGGCCAGTGATTCGGCATCACTTTTCACAGGGTTTGCTTTATTCTTGGCAGCATCCGGAACTTTCCAGGGCTCCTGGAATGAGTTTTTCGGCACAAATGCCAGCAATCCGATGGCAAATAAGCCGGACATAAAGAGTGTCAGATTCTTTTTCATGTTCATTGTTTTACTTAATTATTAGATGTGAAAAATTACGATTGGGTTGCATCCGCTGCTGCCGGTTGTTCTTTCCGCAGACGGAATAATTCATATACAATTACGATATAGTGACCCCAGACCGCCGTCATTAAGATAATGAAAGTAATCAACATCCACAAAGGCGGGTGAGAACTCCAGAGTGCCCGGGGCTGGTCTTCGACCCGGTTAGACACGGCCACTCCCCATTTCTGGACTGCAGCGGTTTCTAAGTATCCATAGTTTTCATTTTCATCGAGTTTGGCCAGCAGGGTTATATTTCCCAGCGGATCACCCGGCAGATTATTGGGAACTTCTATGGTGGCTTCCCCGTTTTCATCGGTATTTGCTTCCCCGAGTTTCAGGGGGTAAAAACTTCTTTTTACAAAAAGGCCCACTGCCGTTTCCGGTACCGGTTTTTCTTCACCCGTGGTCAGATCAACCAGTTTCAGTTGCACAGAGAGCAGGTTCTCTTCTTTTACCGGGGTCATGATCAGCATCGCTCTTTTCACGGTTACTTCCCCTTCTCCGGCTTCCAGATTTTTAGGCCCGGCCACTGTTACTTTGAAGTGCAGGGTGCCATCGGCATTTGTTACCAATTGTCCGGCTTTGATATTCAGGATCGCAAAACCATTCCGGTCTGTAACCACGGTTCCAACGGCGGTTTCAGCAGAATCGGTGACCATGTAGAATACGGCTTTCAATCCATAGAGTTTCCGCATTTTCCCCTCTACTTTTGCCTTTACCACAGCTTTCAGGTCCACTGAACTATCGCCTTTCTGGATACTGATCAACTCAATGGCCGGTGAGATCAGTTCCGCCTCTTCCGGCGCGGCCACTGCTGCGGCCGTATCAGTAACTGCAGGGGCACCACTATCTGTTTGTGCGTGCAACAGCACCGGAACAAACAAGAGCCATGCAGTCAGCAGCGGTATAAATGTTATATGTTGTTTAAGTTGTTTCATATCATTTCATTTAAACGGGATCAATAATGATTGTACTCAGTCGTGATGCAGCAGGTGTTTTTCGTGTTCGGTATGGGTGTCTTCCAGACCGGAAACAGGCACTACCGTTACAAATTTGGACATCACGGTAAAGAATAAGAGAAAGCAGGCAATACCGGCAATGGTCAATGCCCATTCAGGCCAGGTAGCCGTGTATTTCACATATTCCATGCGGGTATCCTGCATGGGTAACAAAGTGGTTTCGAGAGTGGGTACTATGATCAGGTAACGTTTTACCCACATAGCTATTACCATCATAAATGCGGCAAATGTGATAGGACCTGGCTTTCTGGTGGCCGGAATAGCCACGATCAGTATCGGTAAAGCAATACCGGCAACATTGGCAAACAGGGTCCACCAGCCATAGTCAGACGTGCTGAATAATTTATGGATCAGTTCACTGTCCCATTTTTCAGAAGCAAACCAGTCGGTAAAGTATTCTGAGAAAGTAAAGTAACCGTAACCGGCTGCCAGGACCAGCATCAGGTATCCGAGATACTTGAAGTGCTTATCGGTGAAATAATAATCCAGTTTATACATTTTGCGGTAGAACCACATGGCTACAATCAGTAAACCACAACCGGAGTACACTGCACCCAGTACGAAGTAAGGACCAAAGATGGTACTGTGCCAACCCGGGCGGAGGGTCATACCAAAGATCCAGGACAGGATAGAAGCCACCATGATCGCCAGCGGGATCATAATGATCGCCATCAGGTTCTGGGAAATAATCAGGTGTCTTTTCTGACTGGCAGCTCCGCGGTAACCGAGGGCCAGGAATTTATATACTTTCTGTTTCCATTTTGGAATTTTCAGGTTGGCATCCCGGTATACGGAAAGATCCTTGATCAGGGCCAGCCACAGGAAGAGCACACTACCTGCAAAGAAGGTCACCACGGCCATCACGTCCCAGGTCAGGGGCGACTGGATACGGGGATAAATGAACAGGTGATGCATACGGTCGAAACGGCCTACACAAAGCAGGATGAAGATCGGTCCGACAATCACGGAGATCAGGGTCATGAACTGTGCCAGGCGGATGATCGGCTTACCCCATTTTACTTTGAACAGGTGAAGCAGACCGGCAATGATGGCACCGGCATAACTGAGTCCGATAAAGAAAATAAAGTTGACAATAAAAAGCCCCCATACCACATTGTCCCGCATCCCGGTTACTCCGTGCCCTTTGGCAATCTGCAGGTAGAGGGCATACAGACCAACCATCACACAAAGGATATAAAAAATGGTCCAGCCCCAGGCACGGCGGCCATAGGTTTCAATATTCTTCCGTTGGTAATCGAAAGCTTCTTTTTGGTAGGTGTTGAGTTCCATAATTACTTTTTCATTATAAGGATGAACAATGGACCGGCTTATTCAGCAGATTCCTTTTTACCAAGAATATCCTTGTATTCTTTAAAGCGCTCCTGGATGGAAGAGTCGGCATCCTGGTAGCCTTTCTCCACGGGGAATGAACGGTCTTTCGGCGGCAGGTAATAGACCCGTGGCTTGGTACCCAGTTCTTCCATATAGCGGTAGCCGGCGCGGTCGGTGATCAGCTTGGTGAAGCTGACGGTATCCAGACCATTGCTCACGGTATCTTCATTTTCATCGCCAAAATAGAATACGCCGTTCGGGCAGGCTTCCACACAGGGAGGGAGCAGGCCTTCGCGGGCACGATCCGGGCAGAAATCACATTTTTCCACAGTACCTACTTTGGCAGGAATACCGGTTTCGGGTGAATAGGCCAGGTCGCGGATATCCATCGGCAGTTCGGGTTCATTCCAGTTGAATACGCGGGTGGAATAAGGGCAGGCGGCCATACAGAATTTACAACCGATACAACGGTCATTATCGATCAGTACCAGACCATCCTGTCTTTTAAACGTGGCATCCACCGGACAAACCTTCACGCAGGGCGGGTTGTCGCAATGAAAGCACTGTTTGGGGAACCAGTAAGGGGCGCCTTTATCACTGTCTTTAAGCAGTTTTACGGTCAGCCATTCCTGTTCTTTCGGACGGTAGTGCCATTTCTGACAGGCCGATACGCAACTGCGGGCATTCTTACAATTGGAGAGGTCAACCACCATCACAAACCTTTTACCGGCGATTCCTTCGCGGGCTTCCAGTTTGGATACGATGGCCATATGTTCCTGGTGATTCAGGTAGGCAGAGTCGATCTCCACGATCTCCCCCGTGGGAGAAAGCAGTTTTACTTTATCACCGGCCGGTGCTTTTTTGGAAGAGCAGGAACAGGCCAGACTGCCGCAGGCGGCAGTGGCAACGGTGGCAATAGCAGCGGTTTTTAAAAAACCCCGCCGGCTTTGGTCATTTATTTCTTCCTGTTTCATTGGTATATATTAATAAGTTGTTTTCGGATATGCTTAGTTATTCTCTTTGGAAGGATTATTCATCCAGTTCAGGATGTCCTCATTACTTGCTTTCTTTTTACCGGTTACCTGGTCAAAGACAGCCTTATCCACTTCCACCAGTTTGCCGTCCGGGGTCAGCATCTTGATCTTTTCTGTTTCCTTTTTTGAGAGGAGGGAGGCGAAAAAACCCCGCCGGGATTGATCGTTGTTGTTTTTGTTGTTGCCCATAATATTTGAATTTGTAATTCAATGAAATAAAAATGCAGTGCAACTTAAAAATGACTGATTGACAATCTCATGACAGAAATCAAGGATTAAAGTGAGAAACGTCACAAATGGCTCTGTTTGATAGCAATTAGTTGGGTATGTGACAAAAGTCATGTTATCGTCAGTTGCTTGTCATGAAACTGTCACTGCCTCCTGGATAATTTTGACCATGCATTTTTAAAGGAAAGTTCTTTTCTAAAGCATCTATTCTCAATCTAAACTCGCTTTTTATGAAAAAGGTTTCATTCGTCCAATCGGCGGTTCTTTTTTTTAGCGGACTGTTTCTGACAGCTGCCGCTTTTCAATGTACAAAGACCGGCGACGTTATTAAGAACCTGGACAGATCTTACAAAGGTGGTGCTGATTCTACCTTATATGCTTCATTTTATGAAAGCAATAATGTACAGCATACAGATGGCACTCCCGATGTAAATGATGTCATTAAATTCAGGGGTGTGCAGACCATTCTGCATGAGTATTGTGGTACCTCTAACTGCCACGGTGGTCCGATCAAGCCAAAATTTGATACGTATGCCGAGATCATGAAGTATGTAACTGCCGGTAATCCGGAAGCCAGCAAACTCTGGGATTACATCACTACGAATGATTTTAACAAAGCCATGCCCCCGGTTAATTCAAACTATGAATTGGGTACAACTGATAAATCTGTTATTTACAACTGGATCAAGAATGGTGCGAAAGAAAGGCCAACACTGGCTGACTTCCGTCCCGCTGCGATCCGCATCATTAATGATGGTTGCGGTTCTGCCAACTGCCACAACCAGGCTACTGCCACCGGCGGATGGGCCCGGGCCGGCCGGATTGCCGGATTGACTTCTGCGGATACCGCCCAGTTTGTTTACCAGAATCCAACTACAGGTTCCATCACCTATTATTGTCAGCTGACCAACAAAACCCTGCGCGATCAGGTATGGAATGCCTATAAAGACAGTGTTAAAAGGTTCTATGCAGATACAGTAGCCAATGCCAGTTTCAGGCCCTGGAAAACATTTGCCACTCCTACCTCAGCACTCAGCACAAGGGGTCCGCTGCAAACGTATGATGACATTCTGCTGGACATCATGGTCCCCAAAGGCATCAGAAGTAATTCATCTGTTGTGTATACCGATCCGGTAACCCTGAAACAGTATTATGCCAGGGGTAATGCACTGAATACTGCCAGTACCATTGCTTCAAGAGTTGACTCCACTTTACTTTGTGGCAATCCGTTTACCAACGTTTACAACGCAACCCAACATGGCGGTATGGCCTACGATGATGGTGGACTGAAACCGTCAGAAATTGCCCTGATCAAAGCCTGGTATTTTGCTGATCCTAATATTCCCGATGTATGGAAGTATGGAGTGGGTAATGTAGGTATTTTGAAATACAAAAAAACAGGTACTATTATCAGACGCTAACATCCCAATAACTTAATTATAAAATCAGGTATATGAAACATAAAATAGTACTGGCAGCGGTGATGACATCCATGCTGATGTATCTCTTAACCTCCTGCTATAAAAATAAAGAAGATATTCAGGCACTGCCCAAAGTGTCTTTCCGGAAAGAAGTAGTACCTATTGTTACGGCCGGCCCCTGTGGTTGTCACAACACCAGTGTAACTGTACGTGCCGTCCTCTTTTCAGATCAGCGGCTCAACACGATTTATTATGATGCGATCCTGGCCCGTAAATCCCAGTTTGAATCATGGGTCAATGGCGGATCTCACCCGGGTGGTGGTGCCATTGATTTTTCCCTCAGTGAGAAAAATCTCATGAAAAAATGGCTCGCTGAAGGTGGTAATGATGACGGAGCAGGCTGTACAGTGACCGGAGCTGTTCGTTACACATCTGATATCCTTCCGATCTATACGACCAGTTGTAAAGGCGGTACCTGCCATGGCGGTATAGCCGTAGCACTGGATTATAATAAATTGGTTGCAGTTAAAAACACCCTCACCACCATTATGAATTCCGGCGGTAACCAGGGACACCCCGGTGGCGCACTCAGCATCACCACCTGTACGGCCAATAAATTTAAAGAGTGGATCAATCAGGGACAGCCTCAATAAGTTTCACCTAAAAAATTAATCTAATGAAAAAGATTTTTGCAATCATAATGGGTATCGGTTTTGGGGTTGTTGCCTTTGCACAGGAAACCGAAGCACCTGCCAAAGAAGCCCCCAAACAAAAATTTACCCGGGCCACTTTCAACTCCACCCGCATCATTAATATGCAGAGCGTTGAACTCAACAGCCCCGGTTCCATCCAGTTCATGATCTCCCACCACTTCAGCCCCATCTGGCCCGAAGGTGGTTCCACCCAGGACAACCTGGCTGGTCTCTTAGGACTGAACTCCGGACTGGCCTATACCTATCTTTCTTTCGACTATTCTCCCACCAAATGGATGAGTGTGGGTGTGGCCGCTGCCGGAAGAAACAAGTATGAAGGGTTTGCCAAATTCAAACTGCTGCGTCAGCAGACAGGAGCTAAAAATATTCCGGTTACCCTGGATTATTATACACTCTTCAATGTGAATGCAGCGAAAGATGCCTCCGTTTCCCTGGGTTGGAATAAATATTCTTACCTGCATCAACTCCTGATCGCCCGCAAGTTCAATGATAAGTTCTCCCTGCAACTGATGCCGACCCTGATCTACTTTAACGTGGTTCCTTACGGCCTCAACAACAGTAATTTTGTAGGATCACTCGGACTGGGTGGTAAATACAAAGTAGGCGATCATAACAATATCACGTTCGAATATGCCCGTCAGCTGAATATGTTCGAAAACCTGATCGACAAGAACGGGAATATCCTGAACTATAAACCCGACCTCCTGTCCATCGGTTACGAAATTAATACCGGTGGTCACCAGTTCCAGTTCTATATTGGTAATACGGCCTTCTCCTCAGCCATTGACCAGCTGGCCCGCAATACCACCAACATGAAACTGGGTAATATGTCTCTCGGTTTCACCCTCAACAGAAGTCTCAATCTGAAAAAGTAGGATAAATAAGAATCCAAGGTCCAAAAATCCAAAGGGGGCCGTATCCGTCAGGGTATGGCCCCCTTTCTTATTTTTTCTATAACCTTTTGCGCTTATTTTCGTTAAACCTGTTTGACAGACCAACGAAACGGCAAAACCGGTATGCAATTCAGTTTTAACTCCTTCAGTTCCATTCTCCTGATCTTCTTTATTCACGGACTTGTATATGCGATTCTGCTGTACCGGAAAGGCCTGGTCAATGAAACGCCTTCTGATAAATGGCTCAGCCTGTTCCTGATCCTCTGTATCCTCTATATCTGCCCCTGGATGACCGGATTTGCCGGCTGGTATGATACGCAGCCCTACCGCGATATCTTGTTCTATACGCCTTTCCAGCACCTGTACTTCATCGGACCGGTGATCTACTTCTATGTACAAAGCCTGCTCAACCCTTCCTTTCGTTTCGGGAAGAAAGAATGGCTGCAACTGATCCCCGGGTTTCTCTACCTGCTCTTTAGTGGCGTGATCGTCATTACGGATCAATGGGTGCTGGGCGATTATTATTTTCTGGCTTCCGGCGCCGATCCCGATTTTGATACCTGGTACCAGCTGAGCGGGTTTATTTCCATGATGGTCTATTTCATCTTATCCCTGCGTTATTACCTGTTGTATCGTAAACTGATGGTGCAGGTGATCAGCTATGCGGACAGCGTCCTGTTCCGCTGGATCCGGAATTTTCTGCTGGCCTTTCTCGTGATGCTGTGCTGCAGGCTCCTGTTCTTCGTACTGGGTGAACTCTTTGATCTGGCTTATAGGGGCTTCTGGTGGTACTTCCTCTTCTTCGGGATCCTCTTCTATTATATCGCCATTACCGGATATGCCAATTCGATCGAAACCAAAGTGCCGTTCCGTACCCGCGGTGCCGGACATCCGCACAGCCTGCTGCTGTTGCCCGCCAGTGCAGCACAACAGGAAGCCATATACGAAGAGGCAGAAGTGATCTCGGTGGAACCGGTCCTGAAGAAAGAGCCCGATGAACAATTATCCGGCTGGAAAGAAAAGATATTGGCACTAATGCAACTCCGGAAAGCGTATGAAGACCCCGAACTTTCACTCGCTGCCCTGGCACGGGAGTTAAATACCAATCCGGCCCTGATCTCCCGGACCATTAACCAGGGGTTTGAACAGAATTTCAATGATTTTGTAAACCAGTTCCGGATCAATGCAGTGAAGGATATGCTGGACAACGGCGAACACAGAAAACAAACCCTGCTCGGTATCGCTTTCGATTGTGGTTTCAACAGCAAAGCCACTTTCAACCGGGCCTTTAAAAAAGCGACCGGTATGAGTCCGAAAGAATGGCTGGAGAAAAACGGATGAGAAACACGATAAAACGAATACTATGCGATTACTCCCTATTCTCTCCATGATGGCCATCTGCAGTCTGGCGGCCTGTAAAAATGAAAAGGCAAAAGAACAAACGGCAGCCACAACAGCACCTGTAACCACTGGCAGCAATCCGGAAGCTGTGGTACGGCTGATGTTTGAGCGGTTCAACCAACACGACTGGGAAGGGATGGCCGCCCTGTATACCGATACCGCCGAATTCAAAGATCCGTCTTTGGGAAAAGGGGTCGTAAAGCAGACCCGGACCGAAACAATAAAAAAGTACAAGGAACTGAACGGCTTCTTTCCCGATATCCGGGATAGCGTGGTGGCGATGTACCCTTCGGGTGACAAAGTTGTAACCGTCGAGTTCATTTCAAAGGGCAAAGGCCAGGACGGAACGGTTCTGGAGCTTCCCATTAGCACCATTATCACCGTAGAAAATGGATTTATCAGTAAAG
>CALRQQ020000115.1:0-8779 GCA_943370345.1 Chitinophaga pinensis | reverse complement strand
TTGGATGTGTTCTCAGTATATCGTTTCCATCCGATGGCTTCCAGTTCGGCATCTGTACCGGCCGGCCGGGTATCGGTGAAGTTCATGGTCCGCTGCATCAGGGCACCATTCACTTCCACCTGGCAGAGCATATTGGAACTGCTGGATTGTTTTTGTTGTCTGTAGCAAACCCACACTTTATACCGTCCCTTGATGATCGGCGGGGTTTTCATTTCCCACCACACCGGACGGTTAGGCAGGCCCATGGGCAGCATATTCACATCACTGTTATAGGCAAAGTTGGTGATTGAACTGGTGGTGGAGTAGATATAGGAAAGTACGTTGGTGCCTGCCAGTGGTCCCCAGCCCCAGTAGCTATCCTTGATCGGGTTATCGGCTTCAGTAGCCCGGGCGAAATTATAGTTGGCTCTTTTGTAGTAAGCCGGCAGTTTCATGATCTCGGTGAAAGAAGATACATCCCAGTACAACGCGGTGGGCTTGCGGTATTTCACCATATAGTGCGCCTTGGCATCATGCCATACACCATTGGTGGCGGCAATATCACTCTTGGCCCTGTCCAGCCGTACGCCGGTCTCCAGCACACCATTGAACTCATCTTCATTGATCACGACCTGCTGATCGATCAGTTTTATGCTGATCACTTCCTGGGGCAGCCAGGTTTCGTGTGTGGCGGTACCGATAATATCACCGAGGAATTTCAGTCCTTCAGTTACGTGATAGGCCACATACATATTCAGGCTGTCATTCGGCAGGGCCGGGTTACCGGTCTGGGAATAACGCGTTTTGAGTTGTGCAAAAGTGGTGATCCCGCTATCTGCCAGTGCCTGATTGCTTTCGGCGATCACGGTCTTCCACCGGGTGGTCAGACTGGGATCAACCGTGTTCAACCGGTTGTAAAAACCGGTAGCCTGGAGGGCCTGCACGAAAATGGAATACTCCGGTTTGGCGGCCAGTTGTTCTGCGATTGTTTTGGAAGCCGGCAGTAATACTTCATCAATAATATGGATGATCCCGTTTCCGACACGGATATTGGACTCTGCCACAGTTGCCTGACGGTTGACCACATAACTGGATACACCGGATTTATTAGCCACCGATGTCACCAGGAATTGTCCGTACATGGTGATCACCGGAAGTTTTCCATCCGTGAAAGAACCGGTAAACACGGTGTCCTCCAGCAGATGCAGACGAACCATATCCTTCAGCACAGCCAGATCAGCGGCTGCCACGGTCGTTACATTCAGTTTGGCCAGGTACTTCGTTACCGCACTGTTGGTCGGGGCAAAACAGGTATACGCTCCGTAGGCATTCAGGAAGGCGGAGGTTTCTGTCCGGTCCAGGATCTGCCTGAACAGGGAGAATGAATCCAGCCGCTTATCCAGGTAACCGACAATGTTTACGTCTGTCGTGGTGGATTCCACGATCTCCGTCTTCTTGCACGATTGCAGTGCAAACAGGGCGGCCATAAACATCAGCAGGCCCGATAATATGAACGAATTTCTTTTCATACTTCTGGTGATTATTATTTATAAAAAGGATTTTGTACTAACAATTTATTGGTCTGCAGTTCGTAGAGATACACCGGCATATAATGACAGTTGCGGTCCTGCATTTTTGCCTGGGCCGACTGCTGCATATTGGACGGCACACTGATCGCCACCATATTCAGCAGGATCCCGATCCGCTGGTAATTATTACGCTTGGCATTACGCAGTACATCAAACCAGCGTTTGCCTTCAAAACAAAATTCGCGGGAGCGTTCCAGCAGGATAAAATCCTGGATCATGTTCTTATCGCCTGGTGCAGGGGTAAGGTCTGTATCCGGTAAGGCATTCGCTCTTCTGCGTATCGTATAAATGATATCGAGGGCTGCCTGGCCCTGGCTGGTTTCATTGAGTGCCTCCGCCTTCATAAGCAGGATATCTGCATAGCGGTAGAAGAACCAGTGTGCAAAGCTCTGGTCGGCGGTACGCTGAGTGGTGCTGGTAGCGCCTACATATTTCCAGATCGTACTGGTGGCGGCTCTGACAGAACCTCCGTCGGCCCGGATATCATAATTCTGGTCATTGGTGAAATCCACGGTAAACACACGGTCCATCAGATCGGCCGCTGCGGTCCAGCGACGGTTACTCAGGGATGCGGAGAACATACCGAAATACGGATTCAGGCGCTGGGCATCGAACTGTAATTCAAAAATGCCTTCAGCGGAGTTACCGGTATAATAAAGCGAATTGAACCAGTTACCATTGTAATCATACACCGGGGGATTGATCGTGGCACCCCGGATCAACCCAAAACGCTGGGAGTTGATGATCTTATCGCAGGCAGCAATACACTCGGTGTATTTATCCATCCACAGATAGACATCCGCCAGGATCGCATTGATGGTGAAGACCGTCACGCGTCCTTTATCGGAGGCCGCATCTCCATAGGATGTTACGGCCTTGGCTTCTGCTTCAGTCAGGTCTTTTACGATCTGGGCGAGTACAGTCGCCTGTGAGGATTTCGCAATGGGCGAGATATTCTCGTCACTGAGCGTGGCATCCAGTTTCAGTGGCACTTCCCCGAACGTGCGAACCAGATAGAAATACATCAGGGCGCGGATGGTCTTGGCCTCACTGAGGTATTTGTCTAATTGTGCCTGGGTAAATGTATTATCATTGGCCAGTACTTCCGGTGCCTTTTCAATGACCGTATTACAGAAATTGATCGTGCGGTAGAAAGGACGCCAGTTGGCGTTTACATTGGCCTGCTGGATGTTCACATTCACCAGGTCGATATCATCATTGCTGGTAAACGTAGCATTGGCAATATTATCGGCCCTTGATTCGCCCCATACAAAAAGCAGTTCGGAGAGAGAAGGGATATAATCGGTGCGTCCGTAGGTACCGGTGGCCGGTTCCATCATGGAAGAATAGATCCCGATCACGGAAGCCTGTACCTGTTCCTTGGTCTTCCAGAATTCTTCCTTAATGATCCCATCCTGTGGTTTGAGATCGAGCCATTTCTTACAACCGGCAAACGGTACCAGGAGAAGAAGGAGCAGTGCGTATAAAATCGTTTTTTTCATGTCTTGAGCATTTTAACATTAAAAACCTACTACCAGGCCAAGGGTGATTGTTTTTGCCGGCGGCGTCATTGAATTATCATAAGACACCCTGAACGGATCGGAACCACGGAAGGCTACTTCAGGATCCTGACCGAGGTACTTGGTAAAGGTCAGCAGGTTCTCTGCCGTGATATAAGCACTCATGGTTTTCATTTTCAGTTTGGACAATGTCTTCTTGTCAAAGGTGTAACGGGCGGTAACGGTACGGAAGCGTACATAAGATGCATCTTCCACATAGCGGTCGCTGCCCAGCCAGTTATACCCGCCATTGATCAGGGCACGGGGAATATCCGTTACATCGCCCTCTTTTCTCCAGCGGCGCAATACAGCGGTACTCTGGTTGTCGAAGTAGTACATATTGGTACTGTTCATCTTGGTACCGTTCACCACATCGTAGCCCCAGCGGAAACTGAAGAAGGTTGAGATCTTCAGGTTCTTTACGGTCAGAGAAGGACCGAAACCTCCGGAGAGTTTGGGGTTACTGTTACCGAGGTAGACCACATCCATATAGTTGATGTTGCCATCATGGTTGATGTCCTCATATATAGCATCTCCCGGCTGGAATACATAATCCACAGAGGGATAACTGAAACGCATGTAGATGATCTGTCCGTTGGGACCGATGATTGGTTTGCCATCCGGGCCACGGGCAATAGTGGCATCCTTGTCTTTGTACACACCCGCATATTTGAATCCGTAGAAAGAACCGAAAGGATTGTTCACCTGGAGTAAACGCAGGTAGTTGCCGTTCTGGGTCACATCTCCTTTGGAGCTCGGATAGTATTCAGAGATCTCGCGGATAATGTTTTCATTACCGGATATATTAAAGTCAAAGCCGATCGTGGTGGTCTTTGTTTTATACGGCTGTGTCCATACCGCTACTTCCCAACCCTGGTTGTCCATGGTACCCACGTTCATGAAGAGGGAGTTGTAACCGGTATAAGAAGCGATCTGTAACCCGTCGAAGAACAGGTCCCTGGTACGGTTGCGGTAAATTTCCGCATCGATGCGGAAACGGCCTTTGAACATACTCAGGTTGGCTCCGATATTGATCCCGTGCAGTTTTTCCCAGCGCAGGTTCTTCAGTTCCATCCGGGAAGGATAAACACCGGCCTGACCGAGGTAAGAGTAGTTGAACGTAGTATAGGTATTAAAGAATAAATAATCACGGTTCGGCACCTGGCCGGTGATACCATAACTCGCGCGGAAACTCAGGTCATCCAGTTTCTTGGCATTCTTAAAGAATTTCTCCTGGGAGATCCTCCAGCGGAAAGACAAGGAAGGGAACACCCCATACCGGTAGTTGGGACCGAAACGGGAGTTACCATCACCGCGAACGGTAGCATTGAACAGGTATTTATCCATGAAACTGTACTGCGCACTCAGGATACCGCCGATGGAACGGGTCTGGGTAGTACCAGATACGGCCCGCAGTTCTGAGTTCTGCGTACGGGAAGCAATGGAAGGATCCACCAATAAGGACGAAGCGGTATTGGAGGTCATCACTTCCTGGAAAACGGCTTTATAATCATTGGTCAGGACCTTTATAAACGCCACCAGGTTGTGTTTATCACTTTTGAAATTCGGGGTGTATAATAATGTGGACTGGGTAGTAACGTTGAAGGCGTCGATATCCCCGTCATAAGCCCGGTTCACTACGGTCTCGGTATTGGGCCGTCCGGTAGCGATCTGGGGCAGGAAGCTCTTGTTCTTGGTATTGTTGATATCGAACTGAATGTCAAAAGTTGCTTTCAGCACTTTACGGATGATATCATAATCCACCTGGAAACGGGGCACTACCCTTTCTCCAAGAATACTATACTTTGCCTTGGCGGCCATCGCCACGGGATTGTAGATACGGGAGTATTGTCCCTGTACGTTGGTCGCGGGTGAAAAATAATTCGTGGTCAGGTTGCCTAACTCATCATATTCAAACACACTCATGTTGGGCATCTTGATATAAGCCATACCCCGGATGGAAGATTCTCCGCTGGCGGCATTGCCTCCAACATAGTTGCGGCTTTGATCCGTATGGGTAAAGGAAACACTGGTAAAGAATTTGATCTTTTCAGATACGTTATAGTCCAGGTTGATCCTTGTATTGATACGTTGCAACGACGTACCGATCGTGATACCGGTCTGATCGAAAAGACCAACCGATGCGAAATACTTGGCTTTTTCTCCACCACCGGTGAGGCTCACGGTATGATCCTGCAGGTTACCGGTACGGGATACAGCATCCACCCAGTTGGTATTGTTACTGTAGTTATTGTACCAGTACGGGTCATTGGGATCATAGTTAAATTCGCGTACCTGTGTGGTATTGAGCGGTGTACCGGTACGGTTCATAAAAGCTTCAGGGATCAGGGTGGAATACTGGTCACCATTCAGCAGGGGAATTGCTTTAGGAGCCAGGGAAACAGAACCCTTGAAGGTATAGTTGATGGTCGGTTTACCGATCACCCCGCGTTTGGTGGAAATGATCAATACCCCGTTTGCACCACGTGCACCCCAGATGCCGGTTGCAGCCGCATCTTTCAGTACCGTAATATCCTTGATATCGGCGGGTGAGATATTCAGTAATTGCGCATAGCCCTGTTCGTCAGCTGTACCGAAGTTGAAATCACTGGGGATCTCGGTCTCCAGCGGCATACCATCGAGTACGATCAGCGGGATACCGGTGGTATTGATCGAAGACACCCCGCGGATGCGGATATTCATCGCGGCACCGGGGTCACCACTGCTGGCGGTGATATCCACACCGCTCAGACGACCCTGCAGGGCCTGATCGATACTGGCAGACTGCATTTCCTCCAGGTCTTTGGCGTTGATCCTGGCCACCGCGGTGGTCAGGTTCTTCTCCTGGATATTGATCATACCGTTGGAGGAGGTGGGCCTGGACACGATCACTACTTCACCAAGGTCGGTCTGTGCATCTTCGAGCACAATAGCGAACTCGGTTTTAGTACCTACCGCCATCGTCTGGGTCTTATACCCGATCATGGAGATGGAGAGTTTATACTTTGTATTCACGTTCTTCAATACGAAGTTTCCTTCGATATCCGAAGAAGCACCACTGATGATCCGGTTATCGGCATCCATCACAGATACAGATACCCCTTGCAGCGGATTTCCTTTTTTATCTGCGATCTTACCCCGGATAACCACCTGTGCGGACACGGTCAGTCCGAGTACAAGCAGGAGCATGGTTGCCGCCGTTTTCATGATTTTATTCTTCCACATACTGAATGAGTTTGGAGGGATGATTAATTTTTCCGTAAATAATTATCGATCAGGTGTATGGTCGCCCGGTTACTCAGGTTATTACTGCTGGAGAAAATAACATTGGCGGTCCGGTTCATCATATCGCCCAGGGTGATCGTATTGATCGTGGTATTATTGACAAATATGGTGGAAGGGTCCCCGTTCGGGAATTTGAAAAGGGTTTCAATACTTCCGCTTTCCTGTCCGTCGGTCGCGATATTCCGCTTGTTGAGAATATGATAATAAATGAAGTTGTTCACTTTTTCTTTATCGGCCAGTGAAGTCGGGTTGAAGTTGGGCACCATATTCGGGGCCGTACCTGTACCCGGGAGCTGTCCGGCATTCACGGCAGCCACGATAGCCGCATTATTCGGGATAAAGAAGGTATAGAAGGAACCGGAAGCCACCCCAACGATCTCCTTGGTGGTATTGTTCCAGACTGCTGAATTTCTGAGATACTGGAAGAAATTATAGAACTGTGAAGTAGCGGCCGAAGCACCACCCAGTGTTTCGAGATGATTGCCTGGCAGCTTCTCACTGAACTGGAGAATTTTATCCAGGTAATAGACCGTACCGTTCTTTGCGGTCTTGGTCCTTACCACATTGGCCACCTGGGGAACGTCTCCGTTACCGGCGGCAAATACGGTATTGTTGGCAAACCGGATAAATTCACCGGAATAGCTCATACCCACACCGGGGTTCACGAGACTGGTGATATCCCGTCCGGGGATCACGTGCATATTCAGGATCCGCTGCAGACGAACGAGGGCCGATGAGCCGGTCAGTTGTGTGCCACCTCCCGGGGGGATATAGCGCCACTGTTCGTTTACGTTATTACTTACCGTAGGATCTGCAAAATAACCAGCTGCATTGAAGGCCGCGTTGCTGATCAGGAAGAGCGTAAAGCGCTGGTTGATGTTGGAGATCTGAAATTTCAGGTCCAGGTTCAGCAGACTGGTCATGATGGAATAGTTCGGATCCAGATAGGCTTTACCATAAACACTGCTGAATACATTCGCTTCCTGTACTTTGTTGGTACCATAGAATATACCATTGCTCAGCACTTTCTTGTCCACCACATTGGTGGCCGGATTAAAACGGGCTTCTTCTCCTACCGAGTTGTAGGTAGAGGCGAACTTGGAAGGCCATACGGCGGTGCGCCACATATGTGCATTCACAAAATCATAGATCACGCTGATGGGCATCGCGTCGAGACTGGTATAATTTTCCAGCAGGACAGAATTCACATACGCCGTCAGGGACGCATTGTCCGGAACAAACATGGTGTAGGTGTCCGATTGCCCGTCATTGTCCTGAAGTTTCAGGAAATTCTCATTATTGGGAGAGAAGGCCAGGCTGGCATTGTACACTTTGGTGAATACATCGGCATTGATACCGGTCACCGTTTTGTAGTTATCGGTCACCGTGGCGTTGATCACGTATTGCACCAGGTATTTATCCAGTATTTTTTTGAACTCGCTGTAGTTGGGGTTGCTGCCGATATACTGATCCAGGCTCGGGAGCGAGGTGATCACGCGGTCCACCACATGTATGACCCCGTTCTCAGCGGCGATGTCTTTTTGTACCACTTTGGCATCGGCCACATTAAAGCCACTGTAGGTGGAAGACGGATAGAAATAATTATAGTCCGTTGCCGTCAGGGATTTGCCGGTCATGAAACCTGCTTCGAAAATGGGGATATGCTTGTTGTTATTATCGGCATCCACATAATAGAAGGTTCCGTTATTGTTGCGGTTAGAAGCAATGGCCTTGATATTGCTGCCGGTGGTATTCACGGCATCATATACCCCGGTATAGCTGGCGGTACGGCGTTTGAAGGCGCCGTTCTCGATCCAGCCGGTATTGCTTTGAAAATCGGAGATACGTTCCTGCTTGAAGGCGTTATATACGAGTGAATAGGTCACGATCCGGCGACAGGCGGCTGAATCAAGGTCCTTGATACCGCTGAGGCCATTGGCCGTGAAATACACCTGGAAGGCAGAATCGTGGGGCACAAAAGCTGTCCAGAATCCCGCACCACTGAGGGTTTGCTTATAGCCGGCCTTGTCTACCGCTTCGAGATAGGTTTTGAAGTTGCCTTTTGTTTCGAGTACTTTGTAAATACCCGGCTCCAGGTCCTCGGGGCGTCCATAATAATCGTCCAATGCTTTCTTACGGCACTGCACCAGGGTAAGCGCGGAGATTACCACTAATAATAAACTGATTCTACTCCTGTACATACGGTATCTATTTAATATCACCAGAATAAAAAAAACCGGGTAAGGCAGGAGCCTTCCCGGTCAATGCAGAAATATATTGAGCGCAAATAAATGCAGCTTGGTACTGAAATAACATGTTGTTCATATAAGCAATTAGCAATCACCTGGCTTAAAACCTGTGTTTCCC
>CALRQQ020000114.1:0-8802 GCA_943370345.1 Chitinophaga pinensis | reverse complement strand
AATGCCGTTACCTGGAGTATTGTACCGGTAACCGGCACTGCTTCGATCAATGCCACCGGACTGGTCACGGCCATTACCAATGGTACGGTTTGGGCCAAAGCCGTCTCTGTTTCCAATACTGCCGTAAAAGATTCCATGCTGATCACCATCAGCAATCAGTTCGTAGCCGTTACTGGCTTAGTGGTCTCCACGCAGGGAGCCGTTCCCGCTACGATCACTACCAATGCAGGAACGCTGCAAATGATCGCTACCATCACCCCATCCAATGCTACTAACAATGCCGTTACCTGGAGTATTGTACCGGTAACCGGCACTGCTTCGATCAATGCCACCGGACTGGTCACGGCCATTACCAATGGTACGGTTTGGGCCAAAGCCGTTTCCGTATCCAATACTGCTGTAAAAGATTCCATGCTCATCACGATCAGTAATCAGTTTGTCCCTGTGATCTCCCTCCGGGTCAATACAGCTGGTGGTGTACCGGCAACGATCAATACCGTGGCCGGCACGCTGCAGGTACTGGCGGTGATCACTCCGGTGAATGCCACCAACCCGGCCGTAACCTGGAGTATTGTACCCGTAACCGGTGAGGCCAGCATAAACAGCAGCGGACTAATAACAGCAGTATCCAATGGTACAGTGTGGGCGAAAGCCGTTTCAGTATCGAATCCGGCCGCAAAGGATTCCCTGCTGATCACCATCACCGGACAGCAGGCCGATAACAATCTCTCCACGCTTGTTATCTATCCCAACCCGGCCATTACATCCATTACGATCCGCTTGCTGAAAAACCATCCGGCCCTCGGCCTGATGATCACCAACAGCAGCGGCCAGGTAGTGTACCGGGAAGCCCTGGCGGCAGACCGGTTACGCAGTCTGCTGACATTGGACCTGCGTCAACTGGCAGCGGGTTATTACCAATTGACCTTACGGGGTAATGGAACGGATGTAACCTTTAAGTTCATCAAACAATAAAGAATGGGGGCATTATTTCTCCGAATGGGTCCCCAATACTGATAAACAAACGGTCCTGGTATAGTACCGCTGATTGTCCAAGTGTCAACAGCCGGTCATTTACCAGGGCCGTTTCCCTTTTTTAGGAGCAAAGCCAGCCCTGTACCTCATCCCAAAATAAATTTGCCGGGCCACGGATACCGGTTATATTTGTTGCAGCCTCAGGCCGCCTCCGGCCACGTTTTTCAATTTAGTTTTATTGCCTCTGCCTCTTAAGTTCATTGATTTTTGCCGATGTCCGGATCAATCCTGACAGAAAGCAGGTTTTTGTATTTGCCTTTTTTTATTCACTGTATTAAAACAAGCAATTATGAGACTATCAGAATTTATTGTGCTGACACAGGAAGAAAAGCGATTTACCGTAGTTAATGAAGGCGTTCCCCTGGCCAAAAAAGAATTATCAGAAGAAATGGTCTTTCTTTTCCGCCTCCCGGGATTTTTCGTCGAGACCCATTTCAGTAAACAAACCAAAGAGATCCGGGAGTACCTTGTATTCCATCATTCGCCGGCACTGACCCCTGCCTGGAAACTCATCCAGTAGGTTGAAAAGGCCGCAAAAAAAGGAAAAGAAACCGGTCAGGCTCCCTGCGAATCTGACCGGGATTTCCTTTATTTGCAGACTTTTTACCAGCACCCGATGAATAAAAAAACCGCCCTGCTCCTCCGGCCCGCACAGTTGAAAAAGAACGGGCACCTGTTCGAACTCCTCCAGGTGGACAAGGGCGATAAATACCCGGTCTATACCACCGAAAAGATCAACCTGGGTGTATTGAAAAAACAATACCCCAAATTACCTTCCGGTTTTTTCACGTCCATCAACCGTTTTTCCGATGCCCAGGTAGATCAGTTGAAAGCGGAATTATTCCATGCATTAAAAAAACAGGCATCCGGAGATGAAACCACATTCAGGAAACAACTGCAGGAACAGCTCGAAAGAAAACTGCTGCAGGAACTTCAATCGCTGAAACCCTTATTACCCCTGCTGACCTGCTATCATCAGACACCGGTGGCCGGCGATGAAAAAAGAATGAAAACGGCGCCTTGCACGTTCAGCAACTATAGCCCACAATTACGGTTTGTGGTACAACAATCACCCTATGGCTGGTTTTACCTTGACATCCTGATCGATCTGAATGGAAGTGCTTTCCCGCTAAAGGAATTCAATCAGTATGGCTTCTTCCTGGAGCATAAGAATGAATATTTTCTGCTGAAGTTTGCCGATTACCAGGTGCTGAGCCGGGTACAGGAAACCAACTGGGAACAATCCTGTTTTGATCAGGCCCGTTTTACCACCGAAGTTCTCGGGCCGCTTGCCGGTTACCCGGTCAACCGGAACAACCTGTTGATCTCGGACCGCATTGATGTAATGCCGGCCGGCCGTGTGGTGCTGAGTGAACTAAGCGGCCAGTTCCTGATGATCACCCCGCAGTTTGAATACGACGGACATATTGTGGATGGCAGCTGGGAAGAGTCTGCTACGCTCACGCGGGACGGAAAGGAGATCAGCATCCTGCGTAACAAAGAAGCCGAACGATCGATCCGCTGGGAGGTCGAACAACTGCATGGCAGTTTCCCTAACCAGTCGAACGGCTATTACTACCTGAGCTTTGCCAATGCCGCAAAAAACCACTGGTTCCTGAAAGCCTTCCGCGCCTTGCTGGATCACGACATCCAGGTACTCGGAATGGACATGCTCAAACATTTCCGGTACAGTACCGAAAAACCAGTGACCCGGTACAATTTCATCAGTGAAGAAAAAGGCTGGTGCCTCCTGTCGTTCTCGCTGAAAGTAGGAAAAGAAGAGATCAGCAATAAAGAATTACAGAAAGTACTCCGCAGCGGCGAACAGGCTTTATTACTGAAAGACGGCTCCATTACCCTGCTGGACGAAGAATGGCAGAAAGCCTATGGCATCATTATCAAACATGCCCGTATAGAGAACAAACAGATCCGGGTGCCCAAATGGGTATTTATCGCATTGGAGAATGGTAGTCAGGCAGATCAAACAACACTGTCGTTTATTCCCACCGACTGGAAGAAGAAATGGATGAACTGGCAACAGGAAGAGCAACTGTTATATCCGTTACCAACGGCAGTCAGGGCCACGCTCCGAACCTATCAGCAAAAAGGATATGAATGGATGCGACTGTTGGATGAGATCGAGGCCGGTGTATTCCTGGCCGATGATATGGGATTGGGGAAAACACTGCAAACCATTTGCTATATCGCACACCTCGCTGAAAACAGATCCCAGGGAAATATCCTGATCATCTGTCCGGCTTCACTGGTGTACAACTGGCAAAACGAGATCCGGAAATTTGCGCCGGATATTTCAACTGTTGTGTATCATGGAAGTACCCGGGAAGAATCCTTATTCGATCACGAAGGCGTACAGGTCATCATCAGCACGTATGGCACGATCCGGTCAGATGAGGAGTTCATCCTCACCCAACACTTTACTGCGGTGATCCTCGATGAAAGCCATACCATCAAGAACCCCTCTTCGCAGATCACGCGGCTGATCCATCAGCTGAATGCAGAAAAAAGAGTGGTGCTCAGCGGTACACCAGTGATGAATAATACCACGGACCTGTTCAGTCAGCTGCACTTTGTACTACCCGGCATGTTTGGCTCCCGTGAATTTTTCAAACGGGAATATGCCGACCCGATCGATCTGCAGCGGGACGAAAAGAAAGTGATGGCCTTGAAGAAACTGACAGCCCCGTTCATTTTAAGGCGTACCAAGGAGCAGGTAGCCCGCGATCTGCCGCCAAAAACGGAGATCACGCTCTGGTGTCAGATGGATGCGGAGCAGCAATCGGCCTATAATGATATCCGCGATTCAGTTAAAGGCACACTCAGTGAGATCATCAAAAAAAAGGGCTTGCAGAAAAGTAAGTTGCAGGTACTGGAAGGGATTTTGAAACTGCGGCAGTTATGCAATTCACCTGAATTAGTGGAGGATTACCGGAATAGCAATATTCCTTCGGTCAAACTGAATATGCTGATCAGCGAGATCGAGAATAATCTGTCGGATCACAAAGTGCTGGTCTTTTCCCAGTTCACTTCCATGCTGGATATACTGTCGGCTGAATTGGACAAACGGGGATTATCCCATCTCTTGCTCACTGGTGCCACGCCACCCAAAGAGCGTGACCGGCTGGTGCAGACCTTCAACCACGAGGACCATGAGAGCCGGATCTTCCTGCTTAGTTTAAAGGCCGGCAATGCAGGGCTTAATCTGACAGCGGCAGACTATGTATTCCTTTTTGACCCCTGGTGGAATCATGCCGTGGAGCAGCAGGCCATTGACCGGACCCACCGGATCGGGCAACAGAAAAGTGTATTCGCGTATAAAATGATCTGCCGCGATACCATCGAGGAAAAGATCATGCAGTTGCAGGACCGGAAGAAGAATTTATCGAAAGAACTGATCCCGGAGGAAGAGGGATTTGTGAAAGCATTGTCGGAGGATGATGTGCAGTTTCTGTTCGGTTAGTAAGTTCAGGATGCGACTGATATAATTATATCCGGCAACATCACCTACACGTCCCGGTACCTGCTAAGGGGAAAATAATAATTTCATGGGCTGCACCTTTATCCCTAACTTGTAAGACATAGTTTATTTTAACCACATATATTTTATAATGGAACAAAATCAGGCCGGCGCAAGTAGTAGTGGAGAATTAGCCAAAGCCATCCCGCATATTGTGGTTGAGATCATCGAATACGTTAATAACGCTGTAGTCAGTAAAACGATCCTGAAAAAGTCCACAGGCAATGTAACGGCCATGTCGTTTGACACCGGGGAAGAATTAAGTGATAAAATTTCACCTTTTGATAATTTTATTCAGATCATTGATGGTGTGGCTGAACTCACTATCAACAAACAAGTACATCAGCTAAAACTCGGCAATGGCATCATCATACCTGCGCATGCGCAACATGCGTTCAATGCAAAGGAAAAATTCAAGATCATATCGACTGTCATAAAGAGCGGTTACGAAGACTGACCAGCAAGGATCTGCTCTCTTTATTCATCGGAAAGTCTACTTTCAGACTATTCAAGCCTTTCTCATTCTGCTGAAACGAGGCTATCCCGTTGAATATCGCTGCCCTGCTCTGGATATTCGTGAATCCAATGGCCTCTTTGGCTGTAGTCAGGTCTACAGGATACCGGTCGTCATCAATCTGCAAGATCAGCCTTTCTTTATTCCGGTGTAAATTAATATAGATACTACCTGCTCCCAGTCCGGCAGCTATCACCCTGATTTGTTCCTGGATGATCCGGAAAAGACCAAACTGGAATGCCTCATCCAGTTCTTCCTGACTGAAACCACTATGGGTAAACCGCGTAACCAGTTGGTGAGTAGATTGTGTCGATATACAAAGTGCTTCCAGGTTCTGGAAAAGGCCCATGAGCTGACTGTTCGGCATCAGGATCTCCTCCGTAATATTGCGTATTCCGATAATGACCTGATCGATCAGGGAGTTGGCTTTCTGCAGGTAAATATCCCTGGAAGCTTCATTGGACGCAGAAAGCTGTATATAAACTTTGGCAATTGCCAGTACCTGGTTCAGGTCTTCGTTCAGCTTATAGCCGATGTCGTGCCTTTCCATTTCCTGAGCAGACAAGATAGCGCCTGCTATTTCATTCTCCCGGCTGGTTCGTTGTCTGCTGAACTGTTCATCCGGGATAGGCTCCGGCTCTTCGATATACATGACCCCAATTACTTCTTCTGCCTTTTGCTGATCATTAAAAAACTTAAGCCCCGTCTCGTATACCGCTAAATATTCCCCGTTAGCCTTTCTGAACCGGTAATGAAGCTGCCAGTCGTGTTCATGACTTTTGACAAACAGTTGTATATTGGTCAGTACCCCATTAAGATCATCCGGGTGGATCCGGTTTTCCCAGAATGCCTGAGGTAAAAAAGTATTATCCACCTGATAACCAAACAGCTTTCTTAGCCCCCCATCGATCCAGAACCGTTCTCCGGAATCGGTTTTCCAGTTCCAGATACACTCCTGCTTTGATTCGATGATAAAACGGTAGATCGGGTATAAAAAAAGGGATTGGCTATACTGCTCTTCACTTTCAGAAAGATCATGTGCTTTGATTGCAAGTGAAAATCCATCCGGTTCGGAAAAAGTACAGACTTCTATCCAACTACTTATTTCAGCCCAATAATAGCTGAACTGGTACGTAGCGCCGATCTGAAAGATGCGTTCATAAAATCCATAAAATTCGATCGGAATTATGGAATAAAAACGCTCCCAAAGGTTTTTACCGAGAATATCCTTTGAAGCCACTTTTAAAATGCGCTCTGCTCCTTTATTCCAGTAGGTCACTTGCCATTTCCTGTCAACGGAGATAAAGGCACTGGCACAAGGAGCCTCTGCTGACTTACGATTGTAATGGCCGGTAGTGTTAACAGTACCAAGAACCCTATTGGCGGAATCTGGCTTCAACTTCATAAGGTGATCATTAAATACTATACACTTTCTGAAATCACTATCAGCTTTCGTATCCACTCTTGATCACTGTAATGATCATCTTAAACCTTCCGTTTGGCTTGATCAGGTTGGACGTATGCGCTGGAATAATAATCCCCTGGCCGGTTTCCAGTTTATGCGGCACCTTATCAATAACGATCTCCGCTTTGCCTTCAATGATCTGGGCAAACGTATCAAAAGGTGATATTTTTTCCGTTAATCCTTCCCCGGTATCAAAGGACATGACACTGATATTACCAGTCGATTTTCTTAGTATCGTCTTGGTTACCACTGAGTTAGGGACATACTCAATGATCTCCACAATAATATGGGCGACTGATTTTTCGACTTCCTTTGTAATCTTCTCCACTTCTCCTGCCGGTGGGCCGGGTACATTATCATTCTTCATAGTATAAAGGTGAACAAAGAAGTATTGCCCCAGATTATAAGATTTTCAACCGGGTTTATATAATTCTATATATACCACACCTGGTGCGAAATTGGGTTGTGAAAACCCTCCTTTGTAGCATCAAAGCAATTGAACCAATTGCAATACCAATAAATCTAACCTGCCACATAAAATACCTCAACAGGATACCTTACCGTGTCATAATCATACATAAAAGCAGGAAAATAACCGGCACGCCTAAATCTACGCATTTGTACGTATAGGCGCATTTCGAAAAGTGAGCTACTTTGGAACACGTTTCAGGAACGAAAATTCCACTAAAAAAAAATCAATGGAAGGGCCCCAATATGTGGATACCGGAAAAATGAAGCGTGCCTATATAAATAAAAAAGGAACAGGGCCTTATAAACGAAGACAGGATCCCAAATTCGTTCAACTAATTCTCAACCATGAAAAGATACGGGTCGATCATCCTTCTGCTGATCCCATTTATCAGTAACGCACAAGTTGTCAACTGGACCGCTATTATGACGGAAGGTAGCAGTGCACAGACCTATGACTATTTTCCGAAAATTGCCGGTGTGGAAACTTTCATCCTTGAGCAGGCTAAAAAAGGAAAGATCATCACTGAACTTGCCTGGGGCTCCAATGAGCAGGGTTCCAAAAACTGGTATGCTGTAGCAACCTATTCCCCGAAACCAACTGATATTGCCTGGAAGAATGACAGCAAGTTCCCCTCTGACTGGGTATCGCAGAAATGGTCGGATAACAAGAGAATTACAAGGGTCGCTTATGGTGACGGGCAGTGGTTTGTCATCATGACAAGCAATACACCCTATAAACAACAATCCTGGGCCACCCGTTACACCTGGAAGGAGCTTGAAGTGTATTTCAAGGAAAAATGGGACAAGGACAATAAATGGAACATCACGGACATCACCTATTCAAACGGATTGTGGTGCGCGGTGATGTCACTGACTGACACGTATGAAAACCAGGTATATAAGACCAGCGAAGAATACCCGCAAAAATGGATACAGGAGAAGTACAACCTGGGCTATAACATCACAACCATAGAAAGTGATGGTGAAAACTGGATGGTCGTTATGACGAAACACGGATCACAAAAAGGAGAAACCATCTTTGATCCAAGCAGTAATTTCCCATCAACCAAGATCAAAGAACAATGGGACAAGGGACGACGGATCTCCTCACTCGTATTCAGGGATGCCACCCAAAGCAAAGACAATCTGTTCAAACAGTACAAGGAGCTGGGTGACAAACGGCTTGACGAAAACAACAATACCGGTGCGATAGAAGCCTATGACAAAGCGCTGGAACTTAAAACTGATGATCAGAGTGTGTGGAACAACCGGGCCTGGGCCAAATACCTGACAGGCTATTGCAATACAGCCCTCAGCGATATCAATAAGGCGATCGAATTGAAGAGCACCCATTATAATAATCATACCAAAGCATCTATCCTGCGCTGCCAGGGTAAATGCTCTGAATCGATCAGTTATTATAATGAAGCCATCCGGCTCAGTGTGGCCGAGTACGGAAAAGTACAGAATCCCGACTACTATGCTGACCGGGCCGATGCGAAAAAATGTATAGGCAATTACCGCGCTGCCGCGGAAGACCTGAATGCTGCGCTGGCCCTGAATCCGAATGACAGTAAACTGAAGTCGTCTCTCCGGGAAATAGAGGCCCTGATCGCAAAGAATAATAAACCCACGATCACCTGGGATAAGCCGATTGAGCCCATCATGCAGACCATGAGATCGGGCGTAACCCTTCAGGCCTGTATTTCATCCAGTATACCGATCAATAAAAAGATCATCGTGCTGAATGGCAATGAAATTCCGGCACAGAGTAAAGGATTA